>SPCN01000073.1 GCA_004525465.1 Chrysiogenales bacterium
CGATCTTTTGCACAGTTCTATGGTATTGCTCATCAGCATGGTCACGGTCAGCGGCCCCACTCCTCCGGGGACCGGCGTATAATGACCGGCCTTGGCCAAGGCCTGAAAATGGATGTCGCCAATGAGAGTGTAGCCTTTTTTCTTGAAAACCTCGTAACGGGAGGGGGGACAGAAATTAGCGAAATCCTCCTCCTTATCGATGCGGTTAATACCCACATCGATCAGGATCGTTCCAGGCTTGACCATATCGGCAGTGATGAATGCGGGCTTGCCGACCGCGGCCACGACCAGGTCCGCTTCGCGCAGGATGCCTTCCAGGTTGACGGTGCGTGAGTGGCACAGAGTGACCGTGGCGTTGCGATTGGAGAGCATGGCGGCCATGGGCTTGCCCACCAGGAAACTGCGGCCAACCACAACGGCGTTGAGGCCGGCCGGATCAAGGCCGTAGTGGTCGAGTATCTTCATAACGCCGCAGGGGGTACAGGGGAAAAAAAGGCTGCGGTTCTGAAGTATCAATCCCTGGTTGTACGGGTGGAAACAGTCGACATCTTTTTCCGGCAATATGCGGTCGATTATTTTCCAGTGATCGAGATGCTTGGGCAAGGGCATCTGCACCAGAATGGCGTGGACCAGCGGATCGGAATTGGCTGCCGCGATGGTTTGCGTGACCGCTGCTGCCGTCGCAGTTTCCGGGAGTTTGACAAGCTTGGAGCGGATGCCCATTTTTTCGGCCAGTTTGCTCTTCGAGTTCACATAGGCGCGCGAAGCGGGATCATTCCCGGCCATGATCACGGTGAGGCCCGGGACAATTCCACCGTCCCCTTTCAGTTTTTCGATCTCGGTGCCGAGTTGCACCTGGATCTTTTCGGCCACAGTTTTGCCGTCCAGAACAGACATACTTCCTCCCTTAATCGAGCAGATGCGAGACCAGGCCGTCTTTCAGCTTGGGTTCGAACCAGGTCGATTTTGGCGGCATGATCTTGCCGGCGTCGGCCACGGCAAAGAGCTGCTCGATGGTGGTGGGCGCAAGCGAAAAAGCGACCTTGAATTTGCCGCTGTTAACCATTTTTTCCAGTTCGGCCGTACCGCGGATACCGCCGACGAAATCGATGCGCTTGTCGGTGCGCGGATTTTTTATACCCAGGACCGGATCGAGGAGGTTGTTCTGAAGGATGGAAACATCAAGCGAGGCGACGGCATCGTTCGCATCAAAGGTTTCGGGCTTGGCTCGCAGCCGGTACCACTTGCCTTCGATGTACAGGCAGAACGACTGAGGCGCGTCGGGTACTTTCAATCCCGTGTCATCGTATTCGAAACGATCGGCAAGCGAGCCGAAAAACTCGGCCTTGCACATGCCATTCAGGTCCTTGACCATGCGGTTATAGGGCAATATTTTCATCTGCCTGTGGGGAAATATCACGGCCAGGAAAAAATTGTACTCCTCGTCGCCAGTGTGATTGGGATTTTCGCTCTGACGTTTGGCCTTGATCTTGGCGGCCGCTGCCGAGCGGTGGTGGCCGTCGGCGACATAGAGAACATCGAGGCTGCGGAATTCCCCCTGGATGGCCGCAACCTGCTCCTGGTCGTCGACTACAAAAAATATATGGCGCACGCCATCAAAGGTCGAAATATCGTAATCCGGACTCCTGGCCATCCCCTGCTCGATCAGGCGGTCGATGCTGTCCCTTTGCTTATAGGTCAGGAAGACCGGGCCGGTCTGGGCATTCAGGGTTTCGATGTGGCGCAGGCGATCCTTTTCCTTGTCCTCACGGGTCAGCTCATGCTTCTTGATCACGTCGTCCTGATAATCCTGGCAGGAAGCCCCGGCCACCAGGCCGATCTGCACGTGTTCACCCCAGATCTGCTTGTAAATGTAAAAGCTTTTTTTCTCGTCCTGGAGCAATATTTTTTCCTGGATGAAGCGGCTGAAGTTTTCTTTGCCCTTGGCGTAAACGGCATCATCATACAGGTCGGTCCCGGCCGGCAGGTCGATCTCCGGTTTGCCTATATGCAGGAACGAATAGGGATTGCCCTTGGTCAACTCCCTGGCCTCTTCGGAACTGAGGACGTCGTAGGGCGGGGCGGCGATCTTTTCGGCCAGGTCTCGACTCGGCCTGAGGCCCCGGAAAGGTTCTATATGTGCCATTTTTTATCCTCCTGATGGGGTGAAGCGCTATTGTATAAGATTAGGCCGCAGGCGTCAACAGGATCGAGCACAATCTACCGTGATTCGTAAGTCGTGATTCGTGATTCGAAACTGAAATCGTTCGAACGACGATTTTGTTTTGCGAATTACGATTTACGAATTACGCGGCTCTAGTTGATCCGCGGCGGAGAATATTTCTTGCCCGGCTCCAGGCGCTTTACATAGGGGCCGTTCCACAGGGAAAGAAATATCTCATCCAGGACGCGGGCGACTTCAGGCCGGCGCAGTACAACCTCGACGTTGCGCGACCTGTAAAAATAGTCATGGCCCCAGTTGCTCGTTCCCACCCAGGAGATATCGCCATCCACGCGCATGACCTTGGAGTGGACGACTCGGGCATAGGGGATGAAGCCGCCGCGAAAAGGGGGAATGGCGGCGAACTTCACATCGACGTTCGGCACCAGGGCCAATTCCTGCAGGTCTCTGACCTGGGAAGCACGCAGGCTCCAGTCCGCTACCAGCATCTGCACGCGTACGCCGCGGCGGGCCGCCCTGCGCAGCGCCTGGTCTATAAGCCTGAATTTCTTTGAACTGCCTTCAATTTGCAGGCTGTATGAAAGCAGCTGCACCGAAACACGGCTGCGAGCAATGTCGATCAAAGCGACCAATGCAGCCAAGGCGTCGTTGACGCCGGGGGGATTGAATCGCTGCGGGCTGGCTACCAGAACCGCATCGGCGCTAAAGCGCAGGGGCGGCAAGGCCGCCAACTTCTGATAGGCGGCTTGGTCGCCGCCGTTGAACTGCCAATCGGCTTCGAAGATGCGCCGCAGGGCCAGGGCAAAAAGCGGAGCGCGGATGCGCAGGCCCGTCTCCTGGATATGCGTCAGCGAGCGCCAGTCAAAATTCTGGCTGCCGATAAACACTTCCCGGTCATCGACAATGAAATATTTGGCGTGCTGGATGCCGCCGGTCAGTTTTTTCCAGTCGAACAGCCGGGTCAGGATGTTCGGCCGGGCGCGGAAACGCTTCAGCGTCTCCGGGTAGGTAGAAGCCATGGCGGCGTCGCTCAAAACACGCACCCTCACTCCGCGCCGGCCGGCAGCCAATAGGGCTTCGATCAGCGGATCCAGCGCTTGACCTTTTTTTCCGGAAAGGTAGAACTCGGCAATATCAATGGAACGCCTGGCGCCTTGTATCATCTCCAGCCAAACCAGGGCGGCATCGCGCGTGCCGGCGCGGGATATACTTGTTTCCAGGGGCACGCAGCTGACGACTTCGACTATTGATGATGCGCTCGGCGCCGGTATCATTGCCGTCCCCAAACAAAGCAGTGCCAGGAAGGCGAGTGGCGAAGATATTTTTTTATTCAGCCCCATCACCCTGCTCCTCAACCAGTTCCGAAACAGCCACGGGGCCGCCCGGCCTGTTCTTGCCACGATAGCGCAGGAAGCGGCCGTCGCTCTGCCGGTACCAGTAATCCCCGTGCCAGAAGATCGAGAGCAGGCCGCTCAAGGAGACGCGCAGCCGCATGACGGCAATCTCCTTTCCCCCGCTGTTTATCTTTTCCCCGCCCTGGCGCGAGACCGTGAATTTGCCCATCTTCATCTCACCGGGGCCCTGGGTGCCGATGGAGCAGAATTTCAGGCCGCGGCTTGCGGAAACGGCGAACGGCTCCAATCCCATCTGGAACAGTTGGTTCCAGGGCAGGTCGCCGACCTTGAATTTTTTGTCAATCTTGCGGCTGCCGGTCAAGCCGGATAAAATGACGGCGTCGCCCCGGAGTTCAGCGCTCCATTCCATTTGCCGTTCGGGATCGCTGAAGGTCCAGGACAGGGTGCTGCGGTCGGCCGCGGTCAGGAAGGTCTGGCGGACCGCGCCGCCGCCGGCGCGACTGCTTGCCAGTTCGATGTGGTAACCCGGTGATGCCGGGGTGACGGCAATGGTATGGGTTACGGTGATCCCGCCCTCGACCTCGCGGTAGGTCAGGGATTCGCCATAAGCCGGGACGGGCAGCGCCAGCAACAGCCAGCAGCAGCCAATGCAGGAAATCGTGAAAACAGACGCTATTTTCATCATCACTCCACGGGGCTATATATATTATAATGTATTATATAACGCCTGGAATATTAAGCAAAAAAAAAGGGGTCCCAAGTTCGGGACCCCTTTTCTGCAAATACGCTATCAGGTCAATACATGCCGCCGCCCGGAGGCATGGCCGGCATAGATTCCTTCTCTTCCTTGATCTCGCAAACCAACCCCTGGGTGGTCAGCAGCAGGCCGGCAACCGATGCCGCATTCTGCAAAGCGATGCGCACCACTTTGGTGGGATCAATGATCCCGGCCGCGATCATGTCGGTGAACTTTTCATTCAATGCGTCGAAACCGTAGTTCTTGTTGCGTGAACTGCGGACCTTCTCCACGATGATCGAGCCTTCGAAGCCGGCGTTGTTGACGATCTGCTTCAGCGGCATTTCCAGGGCCTTGGTCAGGATGTCGATGCCGAACTGCATGTCACCGCCGGGTTTCAATTTCTTCAGGTTCTGGGCGGCCTTAAGCAAAGCCACGCCGCCGCCGGGCACGATGCCTTCTTCGACAGCCGCCTTGGTGGCGTGCATGGCGTCCTCGACCCGGGCTTTCTTTTCTTTCATCTCTGTCTCGGTAGCCGCGCCGACCTTGATCACGGCCACGCCGCCGGACAGCTTGGCCAGCCGTTCCTGCAGCTTCTCGCGATCGTAATCGGACGTGGTGTCCTCGATCTGGCGCTTGATCTGGCTGATGCGACCCTTGATGTCGTCATCCTTGCCGCCCCCTTCCACGATGGTGGTGTTGTCCTTGTCCACCGTGACCTTCTTGGCCGATCCCAGCCAATCCAGTCCCACCGATTCCAGCTTGACGCCGATCTCCTCGGAGATCACCTTGCCGCCGGTCAGGATGGCAATGTCTTCCAGCATGGCCTTGCGGCGGTCGCCGAAACCAGGAGCCTTCACCGCCACTACGTTGATCAGGCCGCGGATCTTGTTGTACACCAGCGTGGCCAGCGCCTCGCCTTCGATGTCCTCGGCCACGATCACCAGCGGCCGGCCCGCCTTGGCGATCTGCTCCAGCAGCGGCAGCATCTCGCGCAGGTTGGAGATCTTCTTTTCGTTGAGCAGGATGTAAGGATTGTCCAATTCGACCACCATCTTCTCGGAATCGGTCACGAAGTAGGCCGAAATGTAACCGCGGTCGAACTGCATGCCTTCAACCATGTCCATGGTGGTGTCCAGGGACTTGGCTTCTTCAACGGTAATAACGCCGTCCTTGCCGACCTTGTCCATGGCTTCGGCGATGATCTCGCCGATGGATATCTCATTGTTGGCCGAGATGGAGCCGACCTGGGCGATCATCTTGCCCGAAACTTTCTGGCTCATCTTTTTGAGATCGGCGACCACATGCTGCACGCCGGCATCGATCCCTTTCTTGATCAGGGTCGGATTGGCGCCGGCGGCAACCATTTTCAAGCCTTCGCTGTAAATGCTCTGGGCCAGTACCGTAGCGGTAGTGGTGCCGTCTCCGGCTACATCCGAGGTCTTGGAAGCCACTTCTTTGACCATCTGCGCTCCCATGTTTTCCTGGGCATCCTTCAGATCGATCTCTTTGGCTACGGTCACGCCGTCCTTGGTGATGGTCGGCGAACCGAATTTCTTTTCCAAAATGATGTTGCGTCCGCGGGGACCCAGCGTCGCCTTCACTGTATCGGCCAGTTTGTTGATCCCATTAAGGATCGCCTTCCTGGCATCTTCACCTAAAATGATTTCTTTGGCCATTTTTTTCTCCTTTTAAGAATTTGCCTTATTTAACGACAGCAAGCAAATGTTCACGCTCGATTATCAAATGCTTCTTACCTTCGATCTTGATTTCCTGTCCGGCATACTTTCCAAACAGTACTTTGTCGCCCACTTTCATTAATTCTTTGAGTGGTTTCCCCTGTTTGAGTTTGAAGTCATAGCCAATGGCCTTGACAATGCCTATCATGGGTTTTTCTTTGGCCGTGTCAGGAATGACAAGTGAGCCCACTTTCTCCTCTTCTTCGATCGGTTCGACCAAAACTCGGTCATCCAAAGGTTGTAAATTCATATTTAACCTCCTAAATTTGAATTTATTTCTGTAAAAATAGTATAAAATAAATTTTTGTCTTTGTCAACCACCTAATATTTTAATTATCAAAATTATATGAGTGTGTTTGTATCAATATAAAAGTAGTCAGTAGTCAGTAGTTAGTAGTCAGTAGCAAGCATATTTCTCGATCTAACACAAAATTAGCTTCGCGCAAGTACTTTTCACTACTGACTACTGTCTACTAAATACTGTCTACTATCTTTTTTTGAGGTCCTGCAATTTTCTTCCTCTTCATTTGTCACTTGTAACTTGTTACCGCAGTTCGATGAACTTCTTGCCGTTTACCGTATACCGATTTCAAGCTTGACACCCCTGGCCTTTCACGGTACATTGGCTCCATGCAACCATGGCCCTTGTGTTTGGGAAAATTCCTGTTCCGTTTTCGCAGCTTCACTCCCCTGCCCCTGATCCTGCTGACCTTCATCTTTTTCAAGCCCCTTTCACCATCGTGGCTTTGGACCGCTATCGGCCTGGCTGCCGCGTTTCTGGGAGAAGGCATCCGCGTCCACTGCGTTGGCTACGCCGGCAGCGGTACTTCGGGGCGCGAGAGTTATTTAAAGGCCGACAGCCTGAACACATCGGGACTGTATTCACTGACGCGCAACCCGCTCTACTGGGGCAATGGGCTGATATTTGCCGGCCTGCTGATCGTCTACGCCCAGCCGTTGGCGCTGGCCATTTTTATCGTATTTCTTTTCCTGCAGTACCATTTCATCGTACTGGCCGAGGAATCGTTCCTGCGCGAACAATATGGCCCGGACTATGAGGATTACAGCCGCAGCGTCAGCCGCTGGCTGCCCTTGAGCGGACCCTATGCGCCGCCCGGCCGCCCTTTCGATCTAAAAAAAGTGGTTTTCAAGGAAAACGACTCCTGCTTCAACCTGCTGCTTACGGCCCTGCTCATTCTGGCCTGGAAGGAATCATTTTTCTCAGGCCGGGTGCGCCAGCCCCTGGTTTTTGCCGGCGCGGCGGTAATACTTATCCTTATATATATCTGGATAAAAATCCTTAAAAAAAAGAGTGCCGCCAAAGCCGCGGCTTAGAAATTCTTGACGATCTTATCGATCAAAGCCGAAGTCGAATATTTTTCAGCCAATTTGAACAGGCACAGCTTGCCGCCCCGGCCCTCGACTTCCTGCCGGCCCACGACCTGGCCGGGGGCGTAGTCGCCGCCCTTGACCAGAACATCGATATTTCCCAGGGCCTGGATCAGCTGCAATGGTGTGTCTTCACTGAAGGGGACGACGAAATCCACGCATTCCAGGGCGGCCAGGATCTCCATCCTTTCGTTCAGTGGGAATAGCGGCCGTTTTTCCCCCTTCAGGCGCCGCACCGACGCGTCGTCGTTGACGCCCACGACCAGGATGTCGCCTTGTTCGCGGGCGTACTGCAGCAATTGGATATGACCGGGATGGAGCAGGTCGAAGACACCGTTGGTGAATACGATCTTTTCAGCCGGGCGCTGGCTGAGCTCATCCCGCAGGGCGGGACTGCTTTCACGAATCTTCATTTTTAAAAAGCGCGATGTTGTCGGAAAATTCCCAGTGGTGGGGAATGCGGGCGATGCCCACGTCGCGGTGACTGGAGGTGACGCGGAAGGTGTATTGGAAGTGGTGGTAATCGAAGGGATAGCCGTCGCGCTTGTGCACGGCGATGTCGAGGAAATAGGTGCCGTTGACCAGGCCCAAAGCCGGCACCGTCAGCCGCACTTTACCTTTGCCCTGGATCTGCCGGGCGGCATAATTTTCCAGCAGGGTGTTGGAACCGTAGCAGTTGACGCCTTCGCCGTTGTAGACGCCGATGCCGAAGACAAAGTCGCTCTCGGCGGCTCGGGCCTCCACGTCGAATTGGATAGCCAGGGGTTCATCGGCTTCAAAAATATATTTTTCGCGGTTAGCGGCATCGAACATCTTGACGTTGCTGATCTCGATCTCGCGGCTGCCCCACCTTTTTTCCTTTTCATTTCCGCTTAATTTTTCTTCTTCACCATGCTGGGCCAGTGTTTTTTTTTCGTCTTTCTTGCCGATGTATTCCAGGTAGGCGTCGACCACGCGCTTGGGATAGCCGCGCATTTCTATTTTTCCCTTCTTCATCCAGATAACATCGTCGCAGATCCTTTCGATGGTGGCCAGGTCGTGAGAAACATAAATGATGGTTTTGTCGTGGCGGCGGAATTCATTGATCTTGTCCAGGCACTTGGGGACAAAAGAAGCGTCGCCCACGGCCAGCACTTCGTCCACCAGCAGGATATCGGGATTGACGTTGATGGCGATGGAAAAACCGAGGCGCATGAACATGCCCGACGAATAGCTCTTGACGGGATTGTCGATGAATTCCTCCAGCTCGGCAAAGCGGACGATCTCCTGGTATTTTTCCTGGATCTGCTTGCGCGTCAATCCCAGGATGACGCCGTTGATGAAAATGTTTTCCCGTCCCGAGATCTCGGGGTGAAAGCCGGCGCCCAGTTCGATCAGGGCCGAAATACGGCCGCTGGTGATGACCTCGCCGGTAGTGGGCTTGCTGATACCGGCCAGGATCTTCAGCAAGGTGCTCTTGCCAGAGCCGTTCTCGCCGATGATACCCAGCGTCTGGCCCGATTTCACATCGAAGGAAACGCCGCGCAGGGCTTCGAAACGCTCGCCTACCTGCAGGTCGCCGAACAGCGTTTTGTTGACCAGGGCGCTCTTGATGGTCAGGAACTTGTGGCGGTCGGCGTATTTCTTGTAAAACTTGTAGACGTCGTGTACCTGGACGGCTTCCATGTCACACCTCTTCCACGTAGGTGTCGCGCAGCTTGTCGAAGAGCAGGTAGCCCATGTAAAAAAACAGCAGCCCCACCAGGATGGTGACCGAAAAGCGCTTCCAGTGCGGCAGTGAGCCGAAGTAAAAGGCGTAGTGGTACGATTCCACGATGTGGGTCATGGGGTTGAGATTCAGGACGTACTGCAGGGCTTTGGGCACCGACCCGTAGGTGTAGATGATGGGCGTGGCGAAAAACCACAGGGTGATCAGGTTGGCCAGGATGTCCTTGATGTCGCGGAAATGCAC
>SPCN01000177.1 GCA_004525465.1 Chrysiogenales bacterium
AGTTCATCGATGTGCTGCAGTAAAGCGATGCGGTTTCTGCGCAAAGGCATGTTCTTGTCCATCACCAGAATCTTTTCAAAAAATCGATCGATGATCGGTTTCATCTCCAGGATCTCAGAACTGGCCTGCAGATAATTCTTATTCATGATCAGGTCGTCAATGCGCGATTTGGATTCCTTGAAGACATCCGAAAGAATTTTTTCTTCCTTTTCCTTCAGCAGCCCCTCGGAAAATTTGCATCGCTCAGAATCGCTGCAGATGTTTTTTAAACGCCGGTGCAAAGCCGTCAGCGGTTCGATCATCCCGGAATCGATCAGTTTGACGATAGCCTGGGCTTTCAGGAACTTGTCACGGATGACCATGGTGTCCTGGCCCATGACTGCGTTGACCACATCATATCTGTATTTCAGGTAATCTTTCAGGTAGTTTTCCAGCCGGGCGGCGAGCAGTTCGCGGATGGTTTTAAAGTTCCGCTCGAGGTCGGCGTCATTTTTAGCGAAGTTGAGAGCCGCTAAACGGATCAGGGGCGCCAAATCCAGGTCCAGTTCCAGGTCTATGATGATCTTGATGACGGCATTAGCGTCACGACGTATGCCGTAGGGGTCCTTGGAGCTGGAGATCTTGATGCCCTTGCCGACAAAACCGGCGATATTGTCCATGCGGTCGGCGATGGAAATGATCCCGGCACCAAGGTCTTCCAACTTTTCGTCCGTCAGGCCGCGCGGTTTATAATGTCCGTATACGGCCTTCCATACCACTTTATCCTCACCTGCCGCCTGGAGATACAAACCGCCCATGATCCCCTGCAGGGAAGGAAATTCGCGCACCATTTTGGTCAGCAGATCATTTTTGCAATTGAAGGCCGCCTTCTGCAGTTTGGTGCGCAAAGCCCCGTTCTGGGTTTCGTTGACCAACAGATCGACCAAGGCGGCCAGCCGCTCCACTTTCTCGAAATAGGTTCCCAATTCTTTCTGGAACATGACGTTTTTCAAAAGCTGCTTCAGGGCGAAATAATCTTCCTTGCGGTCAATGTCCCAGAAAAACTGGGCATCTTCAAACGCGGCCTGAATGACCTTTTCATTGCCGCGGCTGACTTTTTTGTTTTCATCGGGAATATTGGCCACACCGACAAAATGGTTGGTCAGTTTTCCGGAGTGGTCGGTCACCGGCAGCAGTTTTTTTTCGTGGGTCATGAAAGTGGTGATGATCTCGGCGGGGAGGCTGAGGTACTTGGCATTGAAACTACCGCTGAAAACCACCGGGTATTCATTGCTGTACAGGTAGTAATTCAGCATTTCATCATCCAGTTTCACCTTGCATTCCAATTCTTCTTCAATGTCAAGGATCTCGGCGAGAATTTTGCTTCTTCTCTCCTCTTCATTGAGGATGATGAAATTCTTGCTCAAGCCCTGGATATAATCCTTGAAAGAATTTACTTCAAAATATGAGTCGGACAGCAGCAGGTGTCCGAACACCTTGTTAGTCGATTTAACCCCGGCAAATTCGCAATCCAGGGGTTTGTTATTGAACAAAAGCAAAATATTCTTTATCGGCCGGATGAAGGGCAGCCGTGACTCGTTCCAGACCATGGTTTTAGCGAAAGTCAAACCGGCCAGGATGACAGGTATCCCTGCCGTGAGCAGCGCGGCCACGTCACTCCCACCCCCAGCCCGGGTGATGCCCAAATATTTGCCCTTGGGGGTTTCGATCTCCACCACGTCGGTCAGCTTGACCTTTTGGAATTCGCAGAATTTTTTCAGGGCCACGGTCGGCAATCCCCGATCGTCCAAGGCAATGCGCTTTGCCGGACCCAGCACGGTCTCTTCTTTGCTCGCCGTTTTCTCGGGGATCTTGGCGATGTGCACCATAAGGCGGCGGTTACTGGCAACGCATTCGATGTCACCATGGGCGATTTGATCCTGGTCGAGCCGGGAAAGGAAAAGATCGCGCAGTTGATCGCGGATGCCGCTGACAGCAAGGGCCGGGATCTCTTCGACTCCCAATTCGAAAAGTAGATCAGCCATGGTTTTCACCTTCAGTCTGCATGACATATTTCTGGGCGATACGGGCCGCCAGGTTGCGCATGATGCCCATCAGGGCAGTGCGCTCGGCCACGGAAATGGCCTTGCGGGCATCCAGGATGTTGAAGGCATGGGAGCATTTCAACACGTAGTCATATGCCGGCAGGAACAGGTTGTGGTCCAAAAGTCTTTCAGCTTCCTTCTGGTACTGCACAAACAGGTCGCGCAGCATATCAATATCAGCCAATTCAAAATTATAAATGGAAAATTGCCGTTCTTCCTCGAGCTTCAAATGGGCATAGGAAACCTTGTTGCCCCAATCCAGTTCATAGAGATTGCTTTTGCCGTCAAGGAACATGGC
Organism: Chrysiogenales bacterium; assembly: GCA_004525465.1. Taxonomy (GTDB): domain Bacteria; phylum Acidobacteriota; class Aminicenantia; order UBA2199; family UBA2199; genus UBA2199. The sequence continues at coordinate 2,383 of SPCN01000177.1, forward strand.
CAGGCGTTCCACGCCATAGGTGATCTCCAGGGAATTGGGATTTAGTTCGATGCCCCCGGCCTGTTGGAAATAAGTGAACTGGGTGATCTCCAGCCCATCGCACATCACCTGCCAACCGACTCCCCAGGCCCCCAGAGAAGGCGAAGCCCAGTTATCATCGTCGAATTTGATATCGTGGATGCGGATGTCGACGCCGAGATAGATCAAACTGTCCAAAAACAGCAGCTGCCCGTCGACCGGCACCGGCTTTAGAATTACCTGAAACTGATTGTGCTTCTGCACGCGGTTGGGGTTTTGGCCGTAACGGCCGTCATCGGGACGGCGCGCCGGCTGCCAGTAAGCCACCTGCCAGGGTTTTTTGCCCAAAACCCGGAAAAAAGTGTCCGGAGCCATGGTCCCGGCTCCAACCTCGCTGTCGTAGCCGGAGGCGATGTAACAGCCCCTTTCGGCCCAGAACTCCTGAAGTTTTAGAATCACGTTTTGGACGCTCAAATGTTCTCTCCCCGGCGCCATTCTAAGAGCGGTTTGCTGGCGATGGATTTCTTCATTTCTTCCCTAACAGCATCGGTCCGGGACGGATAGCTCATCACTCACTCCCCGGCTATGCCCTTCAGATATTCGTCGTATTTTTTCTCGTCCATGAGTTCCTGCAATTCGGACGTCTGGGTCATGCTGATCTTGAAGATCCAGCCGGCAGCGAAAGGTTCCTGGTTGATCAATACCGGAGTGTTGCTCAAGTTCTGGTTCACTTCGACTATTTTTCCGGAAACCGGGGCATAAACATCAGAGACGGCCTTGACCGATTCTATGTTGGCGCCGGAATCACCCTTCTTTAATTCCTTGCCCACGGGCGGCAGGTCAACATAAACCACATCTCCCAGCTCATGCTGGGCATAATCAGTTATCCCGACCACGGCTATGTCTCCTTCGACCCGCAGCCATTCGTGATCTTTGCTAAAAAACAGATTGACCCGCGCCATGAGCACCTCCAACTTATTTCTTGGTATAAGACGGTTTTTCGTTTGAGAATGTAGTGAGCTTCATTGATTTTGGCTTTTACTATTTTCGACTCCCACAAGTAAATAATAAAAATAACACAGCCGCCGTTAAAAAGCAAGTAAAAAGCGGGGTTTGACAAGGCTTTGTTAGCAGTATATAGTAAAAATTCGCTGAAAAAAGAGAAAAAATGCGTCTATCTCAACCCAAGGAATTCATCACTCAAACAGCCCTGTCGCTCCAGGAAGCACGCAGCGCTCGTTCTTTTCTACCTTCTTTCCCGGCTCTTCTACAAAAATATTTTCCTTGCCGGCGCTGCATACTGTATTACAAGGATGCTGAAGGCAATGTTTTCCGGCCCTACAGCGGAGACAGCAAGGAAACGGGGCTGCCGCTTATAAGTGAAGAGGCCAATTTGATCGAAAGTTTCACCGGCCGCAGGGAATTTCTGCTGGCCGACACCCAAAATCGAATGTATTTCGACCTGTTCAACCGTGACAGTGATGATTTCTTTGCCAAGAATTCGCTGAACCTGGTTATTCCCCTGCACGCTCGCAAGTATTTCCGAGGTCTGCTGCTGGCATCCATGGATACCGCTGACCGCAATTCGGTTTCCGTTTTGGCCGAAGCCGCGCAAACGGCAGCGCTCATGTTCATTCCCCAGATCGAAGCCGAACAGATGGAATATGAAAACGACAAAAATTATTACCGGCTGTTCAAATTCGATCGCCTGGTCTTGCTGGGTCAAATGGCGGCCTCCCTGGCCCATGAAATGCGAACACCTCTGACCACCGTTCTTTTCGAACTCGCTACCATGAAGAAACAACTGCCGGCCAACGAAAAAATCAGCAGCACCTACGAAACGATCAACCGCGAGATCGCCAGGGCCAACCATATGATCGAATCCCTGCTGGTATTTTCCAAATTCAAGGACCTGCACATCGCCCCCATTTTCCTGTGTGAATTTATTGAACGCACATTGGGGGAAATTCCAGCCAACAAAATCCCCTCCCGGGTGGAGGTTCGGGTTCAGGCTGAAAAAGAGATCCAGGTTTCCAGTGACGGCAACCGCTTGAGACAGGTTTTTATCAATGTTCTGTTCAATGCCCTGGAAGCGCTGAGCAACCAAGAAAACGCGGCCATCCATATCCGCATTTACAGCGAATACAAGGACCTGCCCAAGAACATCCGCCATATCATCGCCATAACCGATAATGGTCCGGGCATTCCCGACTCGATCAAGGATAGGGTGTTGGAGCCCTTTTTCACAACCAAAAAGGAAGGCACCGGGCTGGGACTGTACATTTCCTACAGCATCATGAAAACCCTGAAGGGAGACCTGGAAATCCACAGTTCCGGGCAAGGCACTCGGGTCAACCTGATCCTGCCCGCGAGGTGAACATGGAAAAGCAAAGACACATTTTGCTGGTTGAGGATGACAAGCCTCTGCGCGAAGCGCTTGACAAATTCCTTGGCCAGAATGGTTTTCGCGTCACCCAAAGCGCTTGCCTGGCCGATGCCATGCGCCAGCTGCAAGAGAGCTCCTTTGACCTGGTTCTCCTGGACCTGACTCTGCCCGACGGCAACGGTCTGGACATCCTGGAACGATTTTCCCGGCATTACCCTGATCGCATGGTGGTGCTGACCGGGACCGGTTCCGTTGAAACCGCAGTGCTGGCGATGAAAAAAGGCGCGCACGATTTTCTGCAAAAACCGGTAAACCCGGAATTGCTGCTCATTACGCTTCATCGTATTTTCGAATTCATCCAGGCCCGCAGCGACTGCC
>SPCN01000034.1 GCA_004525465.1 Chrysiogenales bacterium
AAAGAAAACCAGGGCTTTTTTTCCCAGGTGTAGAAAGCGGAGTGGAGAATATTTGATCAGGGATATCAGGCCGGCAAAAAGCGCGTATTCCAAATGACTTTTAAATGAAACCTTTTTCTGTGGCATGTTTGATGATCTGTTCGATGGTGTCGTTAGGCAATCTTATCTCATTTCGTGCGTACAATAAAGGGGTCGCGGCGGGCAGGAGATTTTTTATTTTGCAAAAATCCTTTTCCGAGCAGACCAGCCACTCTCCCCCCTTTTCTTTTCTCAAGCGTTCCAGGGAGTGGAGATCGGCCGGACTGAATGCGTGGTGGTCGGAAAAACCGCGGAATGCCGCCAGGCGGTAGCGGCGCATGTCGTTTTCAAAACGGTCATTGTCACCCAAAGCGGAAAAGGCGACGATCGGGGCGGCGCCTATGGTGACCTCTTGGCCCGCGGCGTTCAACAACTTATCCGTCACGAAATCATAAGTGTCTGCCGGCAGCGGTTTCTCTGCCTGCCCAGCCGGCTGGTAGGTCAAAATGCGGTCGGCCCGGCGGCTCATGAATTTGAAATTGCGCAGATAAAAATAGGGATGGCCTGAATTGATCAGCATGACGCTGAAATCCTTTTTTATGTGGCTTGATTGGAATCCGTCATCCAGGATCAAGATGCGGCAGTTTTTGGCCGCGGCCGCGGCCAGGGAGCAGAGGCGGTCTCGTCCGATGAAAACATCATGGGTCGGGAAACTCGCTTTCAACATCAATGGTTCATCGCCCACTTCCTTATAACTGTGCTCAGCATGTACGCATATCCCTTTTTTTTCGTAGTGGGAACGATAACCGCGGCTAATGATGGCGAAGCGGGCTCCTTTTTTTTCCAGGGCCCTGCCGATGGCCATGACCAGGGGTGTTTTCCCGGTTCCCCCGAAGGACAGGCTGTCCACAGAAATGATGAACAATTTCGGGAATTCTTTTTGCCGCAAGGCTCTGATTTTTATATTAACAAAGGAAATACTCTTGAAAACCAGTGACGCCAGGTTCAAGAACGGCCAGATTAGTCGAGGAAACGCTGAATTTGCTTTAAACTGCATGAAATGGATCCTTTTCTCTTTAAAATAGCGTTCAAAGCTCTATCATTGACAGGCTTCATGTTTTTATCCGGGAAATTTTTCAGAAATGCCAACAATTCATTGCTGTTGTTCACCCGGTGATACACCCCGCTTTCCTCCAGTTCGCTGCCGATGTCGGGAAAATTGTTGTAAAACGGCCCACCCAGAATTGTTTTACCCATGGCGGCCGGTTCATAGAGGTTGTGGCCGCCTATTTTCTGGTCAAAAGTCCCACCCATGAACACGATATCGCTGATGCTCATAATGGGGAACAGGTATCCCATGCGGTCATAAATCAGGACTTGGGTTTCAGGATCCATGCTTTGGGTTTGGCTGAATACCGTGTATTTCAGCCCCAGGCGCCGCATTTGCCCGGCCATGGCCGGGGTGCGTTGCACATGGCGGGGGACGATAATGAAAAAGTAAGTTGCGCTTAATGGCTTGATGGCCGGGGCGAGGATCTTTTCACAGGCGCTGTGGCTGCTGGCCAGAACAACAATTTTTTTCGTGATTGCTTGCAAATGCAAATGGCTGCGGACTTCCCCGGGAATGGGCATTTTCTGACGGCTCAAATCGGCCTCGTCCGCCTTGATGTTTCCGCAAACCTTGATTTTTTCAGCCGGGATCTTTAATTGCAGAAAACGCTTCTTGTAAATTGTGTTTTGCACCAGGAAACAGTCGATGCGCCGGAAAAAAGGACGTAAAATAAAATTGAAAAATCGATAGCGAACAAATGCCGCTTCCGAGATCCGGCCATTGATCAGCAGCATGGGGATGCGCTTGCGGTGCAGCATCGTGATCCAATTGGGCCAGAGCTCCAGTTCGTTGAAAATGACCAGGCGGGGATTGATACGTTGGATGAAGCGCCGGATCGTAAAGGAAAAATCCAGGGGAGCATGGATGACCGCTATGGCCGGGTATTCCCTGCGGGCAAACTCCAACCCGGCCGGGGTAGTGACCGACAGGACAATACGATGTCCCTTTTCGCCAAGCTGCTGGATCAGCGACTTCAAACTGCGCACTTCGCCCACGGACACGGCATGGATCCAGATGGAGCGCTCAGAGCAGACAGCCAGTTGCGGCCGCAGCCTGTTTTTCAGCAAACGGCGGTAGTTTTTTTTCAAGACGTATTTCAGCCAGAAAGGCACAGACAAAATAAGGAGCAGGATATACAGGCAGTCGCGGATGACCATATTTCATTATAGCACAGCCCCGGGCGGGAGTCATCCGCACCTTGGGAGTGGTGATCCCTGACACGTCAGCCAAGGGGCGGACAAGTCCGCTTATTGCCTCAGCTAAAAACCTACCTGAACTGGCCCGTTGACTTCAGGTCAGAGAACTCGTAAAATGCGGACATGGCTGACAAAATCATGGCTGTAGTACTGGCTGCCGGCAAATCCACGCGCATGAAATCGCAACGATCCAAAGTACTGCATGCCATTCTCGGCAAGGAGATCATACGCTATCTATTGGACGCTCTGCTGGAGTGCGGCATCGCCGAGCAGGATATTATCGTGGTGGCCGGCGATAACCGCGCCGAGATCGAAAAAGTGCTCGGATCCAATGTCCGCTATGCCATGCAAAAGGAACAGCAGGGTACCGCCCACGCCCTGCTGAGCGCGTCTGAATTACTGGCCGGGCACAAAGGCAGCCTTTTGGTGCTGGTCGGAGACAATCCCAATATCACCGCCCTCGAATTGCAGAAGCTCATCGCTGCCCAGCGCCGCAGCCTGGCCCATTGCACCTTTATCAGCGCGGTATTTCCGCTGCCAACGCCTCCCTATGGACGGATCATCCGCGATGTCCAAGGGCGGGTCAGCGGCATAATGGAAGAACGGGACGCCAGCCCCGAGCAGCGGCAGATCCGCGAAGTGAACGCTTCGATTTATCTGTTCGACAACCGGGTCGTTTTCCCGTACTTGGCCGAAATAAACAACCGCAATGCCAAAAAAGAATTCTATCTTACCGATATCATCGAAATTTTAGTCCGTAAAAAATTGAAGGTGGAAGCGGTCCAGGCCGCGGATTGCGATATCGCCATCGGCATCAACGACCGTCGGGACCTGCAAGTTGCGCAAAAAAAAATCAATGACCGGACCCAACTGCGACTGATGCTTGAGGGCGGCGTGACCATCCTGCAGCCGGAAACCGTGACCATCGAGCACGACGTGGAGATCGGCCGCGACACGGTCATTTTTCCCTGTACCTACCTGGCCGCCGGTACCCGCATCGGTATAAACTGCGCTATCGGCCCTTTCGCCTATCTGAGGAATGCCCGCATCGGCGACGGCGAAACGGTCAGGTTTGCCAAACGAGAGGACTGAATCCTCATTTTTCCCCGACAATGGATCCCCTTCCTCATTCGCAACGGGATTGGGTCGCCCGCATTGACATTTGGAAAAATAAATTTATAATATAACCAACCCTGTCAAGGAGATATTATGATCAGAAAGCTTATAAAACCGGACCTTAGAGAGATAAAACAGAGATCAAACCGGGAAAATAAGAGAAAACCCCCGCCGCCTTATAAGACCCATGCCGAAACCTACTATTACATCAAGCAAATGAACAACCGTACGCAACTGGTCCTGGAACTGGTCAGCGGCGAGATCCTCAAGGGAATGCTCGACTGGTATGATGAAAAATGTCTGAAAATCAAGAAGCTCGATGGCGGGACCCTGATCGTTTTTAAATCCCAGATCAAGTACATTTATAAAAATCCCGACTTTGATGAACCCAAGCGCGAAGAAGCCGATCAAAAAAAATAAGGTCATCGCCGTTACCTTGGGCGATCCACAGGGGATCGGTCCCGAAGTAATTGCAAAAAGTCTGGCTGACTATTCCCCCGGCTGTTCATTGCTGTTGGTCGGCGCGCGTCGTTTTTTTCCTGCCAGTGACATTCCCGTCATCAAAAATATTGACGAGCTCCAGGCTGGAGAATCGGCCCTATTAGACATAGAAAGCGGACCCAACGGTGCCGATGTTTCTTTTGTCTGGGTCAAAACGGCAGTTGAAATGGCTTTGCGGGGAGAGGTGCAGGCATTGGTTACGGCCCCGGTCAATAAAAATAAGTGGCTAGACAGCGGTTTGCCCTATTGCGGCCACACCGATTTTTTAACCACGGTCGCCAAAGCTGGGAATCCGGCCATGTTTTTCTGGTCGCCTGGGCTCAAAGTGGCATTGTTCACCCACCATATCGCCTTGGCTGACGTTTTTTCCCGCATCAATAAAGATAACATCTCGGCTTTTGTCCGTCAGGTCGATTCGGAACTGCGGCGACTCTTCAGAAAGGAATTCACCTATTTATTCAGCGGTTTGAACCCCCATGCAGGTGAAAACGGCCATTTGGGAACAGAGGAGATCGACACGATCATTCCGGCCATGAATGATTTGCGGGAGCAAGTGCCAGTGGCGGGCATTTATCCTCCCGACGTGGTATTTGCCAAGGCCCGGGCTATGAAAAACGCGGTGGTGATCGCCTGGACCCACGATCAGGGACTGACCCCCTTCAAACTGCTGCAGGCGGGAAATGGTGTGCAGCTTACCCTGGGGCTGCCTTTTATTCGCACGTCTCCGGTTCACGGAACCGCTTATGACATTGCCGGCCAGGGGAGCGCGGATCCGGCCAGCATGCTGGCGGCGATCCGCTTGGCGGAATCATTATTGCATTAAGCTCGGCTTTCCGGTTCAACCGTTTTTTTTCTCCAATTCGCTTTCGATTTTTTCCTGCAGTTTCTTTATTTCTTCCTGAATTTTTTTCAATCTTTCTTTGTAATCTTTTCTGATCTCCGCTCCCAGCTCATTTTTTTCGGCTTGAAGCTTTTTCAGTTCCATTTCCAGTTTTTTTCTCTCTTCACTGATCTTGAGCAGGGAAAGCTCTTTTTGTTTCTGCAATTCCGGCAATTCCTTTTCCCTGGATTTCTGCAGTTTCCTTATTTCATCCTTGTAGATCGCTTTGGCTTCATCGCTGATGCGCACTTTCAGATTTTCCATATTGCGCGAGAGTTGCTCAAGGTTCCATATGAGTTTTTCATTTTTATCCGGAACCAGCGAGAATTTTTTTAGTTGGCCGTCACGGTACAGTTCCAGCAGGACCGCTTCCTTTTCTTTCAGGGCATTCAGGATATTTCTGAGATCGGTCGTGTTGCGGAGAGCGTTGCGGTTGGCTCGGACCATGATATCCCCGGCCCGCAGGCCGGCCTTTTTCGCCGCCGATGATTCATTGATTCTGGAGATTAAAAGGCCAAAGCCTTCCTTGATCTGGAATTTTTGGCTGAGTTCTCCGGTCATTTCCATGACATCGACCCCCAGCTGTCTGGAGCCGCCGAACTCGATGACATAATTTTTCACCCTGGGCAAAGTCATTTCCAGGCCGGGCAGTTCGGATATATCGGCCAGCTGATCGGCCAAATGCGGGAAGGGGCTTTGGGGCGGTTCCGGCGCGTAAGGAAAATCCTCCGGGAAAGGCGGAAAAATGCCGGTTTGGCGCTCACCCAGTTCGACGTCCAGAGGCATTGTTTTTCCAGCCCGGATAACCGCTATTTTGATTTTATCGCCGGCCAGGCTGAATTGGAGAGCAGCAGCGATATCGTGAAACCTGGCGATCGGCTTTCCGGAAATTTCCACAATGCGGTCGCCCTTGCTGAACCCGGATTTGGCAGCCGGTGAAGCTTTTAAAACTTCCTGGATCAGGTTCGAGTCCCTGTTGAAATTGACCCCCAGCCAGCCCGGAATGATTTTCCCCGAAGTTTTCAATTGCTCAATAATGCGGTTGACATGCTCGACGGCTATGGCGTAGCAGAGATTGCCGCTTTCGCTTTTTCTGCCGCTGACCACGATTACCGATGATTGGTCCTTGAAGGTGTAGTCGGGAGCCGAGGAAAAGCCGACGCTGCCGCGAATGATAGCCAATAGTTCGCCTTTTTTGTTTACGACTGCCCCCCCGGCCGAACCGGGAGCGACCGGCGCATTCAGGATCAACTCGCTTTCCGAACGGTTACTGATGATTCCCTGGGTAATGGCTGGAAAACGGTTGTAAAACAACCCGATCAGCGCCACCCAGTTGCCGACCTCGGCCTTTGCGGCCTGGGGCAGCGGCCGCGGGCCTTTTTTGTGGAGGCGCAGCAGCGCCAAGCCGGAACGGTTGTCGCGGCCGATGATAGTGGCAACGATTGTTTCGCCTTTTATGGTTTCCACAGTGATCCTTTCGAATGGATGGCGGGCAATCAAAGAAGTGGTAACGACCAGTTCTCTTTCCATGGCAATGCCGGTTGCCACGTATTTTCTGGCATTTTCGGCGACCACTTTCACCAGTGACGGTGATACTTTTTCAAGAACGGCTTTGACTTCCTTCTCGATATTTTCGATTTCTTCCGTTGCCTGAACGCCATGGGCGATCCAGAGCAGCAGCAGGATAAAGATCGCTTTTTTCATGATTTTCTCCTAAATTTGGTTGAGTACCGCATCCTGGCTGCCGGTTTTTTTTTGATAGGAAACCGGTTCGAGGGTGTAGCGGGTACGGTTGTCCGAGGCCGAAAAAAACAGATCTTCGTGCAGGGGGATTTCCTCCTTGTCCCTCTCAAGGCCGGGGATTGCGGAGCCGCGGGGTGCAGGGCGGAATAGTTGAAAAAGCGACAGCAGCATAAATAGGCCGACAACGGCCATGATCGTGAAACCGATTTTCCTTTGCTTTTTCCTTTTTTTGATTTTGCTGAAAACCCTTTCCTCAAAATCAGGACCGGGTTCGGTCCGCTCATCGACTTGCCTTAAAATTTCCTGCCAATCAGACATGTGGCGCTCCTTTCGGATCCAGGTATTGTTTTTTTAAATTTGTCTTGCCCCGGAAAACCAAAGACTTGACGGTGCCGATGGGTTTGTTCAAAATAAGGGAGATCTCTTCAAAGGAAAAATTGTTTATTTCCTTCATGATCAGAGGTACGCGCCATTTTTCGGGAACAAGGGCCAGCAGTTGCTCAAAAAGCAGTTTTCCCTCGAGGTGGGGCGTATAGGAAACCTGGCGCTCATTCAGTTCGGAAAGGGAAAATATTTTTTTTAACCGTTTTTTACGGAATTCGCTGCGGGCCAGGTTGGTGGCTATGGAATAGATCCAGGCTTTGCAGGCCTGCGGATGATCGGTTTTTAAAGTATGGGCTTTGAAATAAACCTTGACAAATGTGTCCTGGGTCAATTCCTCGGCGCTCTGACGGTCGCCCAGCAGCATGCTGAGGTAATTGTATATCGGTTTTTTGTACATGGCCATCACTTCTTTGAACGCGGCTTCATTTCCGTCCTTGAGCTTGGCAATCAGGTCATTCATGACTACTCTTGAAGATGCGGATTGCACGATAAAAGTTGCAATTTTTCCCGTTTTTTTCGTGATTTTTTTGGAAGTGATGGGAAAATGTGATTTTAAACCCTTTCCATCTTCCCTCCTGACGGAGAGATAGGTAATGAGAGAGAGATGTTATTATTATAATACAATTTTCAAAAAAATCAATTTTTTGAATTTTTTCAACGGCACATCACTTGGAGTTAACTTGCGTATTCTGGGTTTCCTCGGTGATATCCTCCATTTTTTGCGGCAGTTTTTCGAGGATTTCCTTGCTGACTTTGAAGCTGTAGGGCAGGGCGGGATTGCGGGCTGGCACGATTTCCCCCTCGGAGCCAGCGAATTCCATCTCGATGTCGTTGAATTGTCCGGGATTTGCCGAATTTTCCGCTTTCATGGCGATGCGGATGGCAAATTCAGGCAATGGCTTGGGATTGTCGACAAACTCCCTGGCTTCGCAATCGGCCAAAGCCGTGAGTAATAGGTTGATTTTTTCTTCGCTCGGCTTTTTCCCAGCAACCGGCTTGATGAACTGCCAGCCATTGTCAGCCCCTTTGCGGATTTCAAAACTGAATGTGCCGTGTTTGAATTTGAGTTCCCGGATATCAAAAGCGTAGAACAGGGCAACTTTTTTTTCGCGGAAAGAAGAAACGTCGTTGGCGAATTTTTCCGGAAAATCTTTTTCAATTTCACAAATTTCGTTAAAACCGTCAACCAGGGCGTAATACCGCTCTCCTTGTTTGGCAACCGCGATTCTCTTTGGAGCGGTCGCGGATCTGAATTCCACGGTGAGCAATGGTGTTTCCAGGCCGAATTCACGGCGGGAAGCGGCGCTGACAACTGCGGTAAACGACTTGGCTTCCAGCATGGATGCCGCGGACAGGATCTCGCTGACCTTGGTTTCCTGGGCAAGCGAAAAAATTGGTTTGTCCATGAACCACTGGTCGTTTTTTTTAATAAAACTGAAGTCGTTGTTTTCATAATTCCAGGTCATGTTGGTAACGGCCAGATTATCGAATTCCGAGAATCTCTTGTCACGGAAAGCAAACAGGTCTTTTTCCAGAGTATTGCGCTTGTAGGAGGCGATGGAGACCACTTTGCCGCCCGCGGCCAATTTGGCGTAGGAAGAGGAATCAAGGTTGTTTTTCATTCCCAGCAGAATGGTATGCGCCGGGCGGGTTTTGTCCTTGGCAAACAATCTTAATTCGATCTCGGGTTTGTTCAAACCGAAATTTTTCAAGTCGCCGCCAGCCTCTGTCACCAAGCGATCGTATTTCAATGGGCAGAAATTATCCAAAATGCTTTCCAGTGCGACCTTGTCGGCTTTGGCCGTCAAAGGCTCGGTCAGACGCCAAACGCCATCCTGCAGCGCAAAGACGAATCTTTTGTCTGTTTGCAGCAATTCTATTTTTTCGACGGCTGCAGCGGGAAAATCAAGCAGAATTCCTTCCACAGCCATTTTGCGTTTTTCACCCTGATCGACCAAAATGATAGCGGTGATCAGAACCAGCAGGAAAAGCAGAAGGGCGATAATTTTTTTCCAGTTCATAGTTTCCTCCGGTACAGCCAGATGCCGATGCCGACAATGAACACCAGCAGGGGCAGGATGATCAGTGTGTAAAAAAAGACCAGCCGGCCGCTGCTCTGCGTCAGGTTGACGGTTCTGGGAGAGGTGATCTTGGGGGCGATGGCGATCAGGTCCTTTTCCTCGGCCAGCCAGGAGATGGCGTTGTTGAAAAAATTACTATTGGCCTGGAAAATATAATATTTGTTCTGGGCGAAATCGGAATCGCCGCAGACCACGACACGGGTCTTCTTTTCAGCGCTGCCGGCTTCGATAGCGGCAGCGATATCCAGCGGGCCGCTCTTGTCTTCAGGGTGTTTTGTGATTTGTTCCGTTTTAACCTCGGTTTCATACTGGGTCTCTCCCCAGGAGTTGGCGCTTGTGGAAGCGAGGAAGGTCAGTGTGGTGCCCCCTGGAGGGGGGGTGATTTTGGCCAGGCCGCGACATAAAGGAAACATGGTGGCGTATCCGAAGTTCTTGGTGATGGCGTGTTCCGGATACTTGGCCACCACGGGCATGAAATAATTTCCGCCCATCAGCCGGGAAAGGGGATCGATTTCGACTGCCACGTTATCCTCAAGGGCCAGGCCGAATTTTTTCAACAGCGGTTTAAATTCGGCGCCTTCAAAGGGATTGACCAGCAGCAGCAGACGTCCCTGCTCTTTTTCGAGATAATTTGCCAGCAGGAATATCTCTTTTTCAAAGAAAGGCTTTTGCGGTCCGGCCACGATCACGGCCGCCGCGTCCTTGGGCACGGCCGCTTCCTGGAATAGTACAATTTTTTTCACTTTGAAGGACAGCTTTTCCAGGCCGGTCTTGGCTTCAGAATATCCATTTTCGCTGCTGTCATCGCTGTCGGGCTCCCCGTGTCCCTGAGTGAAATAGATCGTTTTTTCCCCCTGGCGCGACAAGCTGATGATGGCGTTGGTGATGGCTTCTTCCGATACCTCCTCACTGCGCGTGCTTTTGCCCCCGTATTCAAATACCATGGTGCCGTCGGTTTTGATCTCGTATTGCTTGACTATTTCTGGCTCCAGGAAGGGGTCGATGACCGAGGCTTTGATCTTGTCGTTGTAAAACCGGTAGAGTTCCAGCAGGGAATTGAATCCCTCCAAATTGCCCTGGCTTTTGCTGAAAAAAGCCTTGATGACCAGGTCTTTTTTCAAATTTTTGATCACCTGGACCGATTGGTCGGACAAGGAATGGATCTTGGCGGCGGTAAAATCAAAGCGCTTGTGGATTTTTACCCCCAGATAATTGACCGCCGCCGCAATGGCCACGATCAACAGGACCACTACCGCCAGGTTGGACGCGAAGATAAAATTCAGGCGCGAATTTTTTGTCCTGAATTGCGATATATTACTGATGAAATATGCGCTTAGGCCGGCCAGGCCCAGGAGCAGCAGCGCCAGCCCGGTTTTTCCTTGCCAAGATGCCAGTCCAAAACTGATCCACAGGGTCAGTCCGGTCAGGAGGAGCAATAGAAAAAGATAATTGCCAAAGCGTAGGATTTTTTTCACGGTTACCTCCACTTCCTGAATTCAAATACAGAGCGCGTCAGGTACAAGCCAAGGAAAATGAAAGTCAGGTAATAAACAATGTCCTGGGTGTCTATGACCCCGCTGACCATGTTCTTGAAATGGGAAAAGAAAGACAGGTAGGTCAGGATGCCGCGCCAGGCTCCCGGGCCGCTTTCGCCAACCCAGGAGATCACCCAGATCAGGAGGATGGACGAAAATGAGATGACCGCGGCAATGACCTGGTTCTCGGTCAACGCTGAGGCGAAAAGCCCGATGGCGATGAAGACGGCCCCCAGGAGGAACAGGCCCAGGTAAGCGGTCAGCAGCGGGGCCAGTTCCGGGTTGCCGTAGATAAAGACGAATATGGCGTAAGTGGCGGTCAGCAGCAGGATGATGGCATAAATGATCAGCGCGGCCAGGTATTTGCCGATAATGATGGCTGAGAGTCGCAGCGGTGAGGTCAGCAGCAGCTCTTCGGTGCGCATTTTTTTTTCGTCGGCGAACAGCCTCATGGTCAGCATGGGCAGCAGAAACATCAGGATGATGGTCATGTTGTTGAAAAACGGTTCGAAAAGCATCTGGTTGATGTTGATGCGGTTCATGCCGTAGCCGGATTGCATCATCCTCATGGTCTGGTCGTTGGCCCAGGCCAGGATATTGTAAAAGAAAAAGCCGCTGACCAGCAGGAAGAAAGAGGTCAGGATATAGGCAATGGGTGAATAAAGAAAGGATTTCAATTCTTTCTTGGTGATGGTCCAGATATTTTTCATGACCCCCTCCCTTCTTCAGCCAGAATGATCTTCATGTACAGGGCTTCCAGTCCGGCCTTGATCTCTTTAATGCGGATGTCTTTTTCGATCAGGTATTTGATGATCTTGTTGAAATCGTTCAAGGTCTCGCTGAATTCGAGTTTCAGGACCTGGCCTTCGGCCCTGACCTCGCTGATGACGGGGAATGCCTGTTTGAGATCGCTCCAATCGGTGTCGCCCGCCATGCCGGTCGTGACGATCTCCAGGTTTTTCCCCCATTCGTCGCGGGTCGGGGTGGCCATCAGCCGGCCTTCCTTGATGATCACGGCTCCGTCGCAGACCTGGGTGATTTCGGCCAGGATGTGCGATGAAAGGATAACGGTGGCGCTGTCTTTGAAAGAGCGGATCATTTCGCGGATCTCGATGATCTGCGCCGGGTCCAATCCGATGGTCGGTTCGTCCAGGATCAGCACTTCGGGTTCGTGGATGATGGCCTGGGCGATGCCCAGGCGCTGGCGATAGCCGCGGGAGATGTTTTTTATCAGTCGGCCGTAGACGGCCTGCAGGTTGGTCTTTTCAACGACGCGATCGATGGCGAAACGTATTCTTTTTCTTTCAATGCTGTACAGTTCTGCCACAAAACGTAAAAATTCCTTGACGGTCAAATCGCTGTAAACCGGGACTACTTCCGGGAGATAGCCCACTATCTTTTTGATCGATTTGAGGTCAGTGCTTACGTCGATGCCGTTGATCATGGCCCGGCCCTCGTTGGGCGGCAGGTAGCCGGTCAGGATGCGCATGGTGGTGGTTTTTCCGGCGCCGTTGGGACCGAGAAAACCCCAGATCTTCCCCTTTTCGACCTGGAAGGAAATATCCTTGACCGCCTGCACGTCAGCGAATCTCTTGGAAACATTTTCGACTTGGATCATCACGCCTCCTTACATTCTGTCGGGAATGGCTATCCCCATGACAGTGAGAAGTTTTTCGACCTTGTTTTTAAATATCAGCATCAGGCTCAAGCGCAAATTCCGGATGTCCGCATCTTTCTCGGCCAGTACCGGAAAAAGATGGTAGTAGTGATTGAATTTCTGGCACAGCCCGTAGGCGTACGCCGCCAGGGAAGAAAGTTCATGGTTTTGCAGGGCGAATTCCACGGCAAGTTCCAGCAGCGACAGGTTGAGGATCATCTCCCAGTACAGCTCCTTTTCCCTGGCTTCGAGGCATTGCAGGCTGCCGGGAACGCTTGCCGCTCTGAGGTCGGCGCCGCAGCTTTTTTTCAAAATGCTGTTCAGCCTGACCATGGTGTATTGCAAATAGGGGCCGCTGTCACCCTCAAAGTTAAGGGCTTCCTTGAAATCGAAGGCGATTACGGTGTTCAGATTGAATTTTACCATGAAATAACGCAGGGCGGCCACGGCGATGGTCCGGGCCAGAGGCAAAGCTTGCGCTGCGGCCAGGGCAGGGTTCCGCACCTGGATCTCGCACAGAGACTTTTCTACAAGTTTGGCGATCAACTCGTCGGCTTTAACCGCCCGGCCTTTGCGCCCGGAAACTTCAATGTAGGGCTTGTTCTCTTCCCCGGCTTCCAGTTTCAAGTTCATTTCCCGGACGCAGGCCGGTGTCAAGGCCACCATTTCATAGGAGAAATGGATGAAATTAGCACTGGGGGCGGAGTGACCCAGCTGGGCCAGGACTTGAGCGATCAGGTTCTGCAGGTAGGATTGGCGGACGTCAATGACATTATATACCTTGTGACCCCGGCCGAAGGGACGCGTTGGCGGTGCAGGTTCTGACTGGGTCATGTAAATGGCATGGCCGTCCGGATAGGTATGAAAGAGCCGGTAGCAAAAATCCCGGGGCAGCAGATTGAATTTCCACAGGTTGTAGGCGATGTCCTTGCCTACATAGGTGATGGTGTCGTTGGAGCGGACGATGATCTTTTCAATGTTTTCCCGGTCGTAATGGATGACCAGGCAGTCCTTTTTTGCCGGATCCGCGGAGCGGGTCATCACGTTGCGGGCCGTCATTTCGGTCGCGGCCGCCTTGAAAAAATCCAGGGCGATAACGTCGCTTTCCCTGGCCAGCAGGTCGTAGTGAATGCCGATCTGCTCCATGGTTCGGATGTGATCCAGCAGGACCTCTTCGGCGATATAGCGGCAGGACTCGTATTCGGGATCGATCTTTTCCTCGATTTTCTTGTGGACGTCGCGGCGCTGCCGGGCCAGATCGTCGTTGGCGGCGAACAGCTGGTTGACCTCGGCGTACAGGTCCCAGAGATAGGCGGCCAGGTTCGAGATTTTTTTTATCTCGTCAA
>SPCN01000278.1 GCA_004525465.1 Chrysiogenales bacterium
ATGCTCAGCTTTCCCTATTTTCTCGATGAATTCGATCCTACCCCAAAACCGAAAAAAGTGGGCCGGGGCTTGACCGAATATGTCCTGAAAACCGGCCAGCCGCTGCTGGTCTCGGACCAGCAGGTCGAACAGATGGCCAAGGAAGGGTTGATCGAACTGATCGGCGCCCCGTCCAACGAATGGCTGGGAGTACCGTTGAAAAGAGGTGAGCGCACCTTTGGAGTCCTGGTTATCCAAAGCTACCAGGAGGATTTTCATTATTCGGAAAGGGATCGCGAATTGCTCATCTTTGTTTCCCAGCATATCGCCGATGCCCTGTGGCGCAAGCAGGCTGAAAATGAGATCAAGGAAAGCCAGCGTTTCCTGGTCGCGGTGTTCAACGGCATCAAGGACGGGATCAGCGTTCTTGACTCCGACCTGAACATCCTGCAGGTCAATCAGGCCATGGACGAATTGTATGCCCACCAGGTACCCCTGGCCGGGAAAAAATGTTTCCAGGCCTACCACGGGCGGAAAAAATCCTGCCGCGTCTGTCCCACTATACGCGCTATCAAGCAAAAGATTCCCCAGGTGGACATCGTGCCGCTGGTCGGCAGCAACAATCGTCGCGGCTGGCTGGAGTTGCACGCCTTTCCGCTTTTTGATTCTTCCGGCCGGGTGAACGGGGTAATCGAATACGTCCGCGACATCAGCGAACGCAAGCTCCTGGAAGAGCGCTTTATCCAGGCCCAGAAAATGGAATCCATCGGCCTGCTGGCCGGGGGCATCGCCCACGATTTCAACAACATCCTGGGCGGCATACTGGGCTACGCTTCCTGGCTGAAGACCAATATCAAAAGCGATCATCCTTTTTTCCGGCCGGTCGACACCATCGAAAAAAGCGCCAGTCGCGCGGCCGAACTGACAGCGCAACTGCTGGCTTTCGCCCGCGGCGGCAAGTATAATATCCGTCCATCCAACCTGAACAGTGTCATCGGCGAATCGCTGAAACTACTGACCGGCACCCTGGACAAGTCCATCGTCATCGAGACGCAACTGAACGAGAACCTGCCCACGGTCGAGATCGACGTTGGCCAGATCCAGCAGGTACTGCTCAATCTTTGTGTCAACGCCCGTGATGCCATGCCCGGCGGCGGGCGGCTGAGCATCCATTCGTCACTGGCCCGTTTAAATGAAGGGGATGTTCGCAGCCAGGTCGACGCCAAGCCTGGGTGGTTCGCCGTCATGACGGTCAGCGACAACGGCATGGGCATGGACGGGAACACCAAGCGGCGGATATTTGAGCCCTTCTTCACCACCAAGGAAAAGGGCAAGGGCACGGGGCTGGGATTATCCATGGTTTACGGCGTCGTGAAAAACCACGGCGGTTTTATCAATGTCTACAGCGAAAGCGGCGAAGGATCCACTTTCAAGGTATACCTCCCTTTGAGCGGCAAGCCGGAAATCATGGAAAGCATGGTCGAAGCGGAGCTGGCCCGCGGCCATGAGACGATCCTAATCATTGACGATGAAGACGCCATCCGCCAGGTGGCTTCCGATATCCTGGGCAGCTACGGTTACCAGGTCCAAATAGCCGTCGACGGGGAGGAAGGCATAGCCATTTACCGCCCCCTGGCTGAGCAGATCGATCTGGTGATCCTGGATATGGTCATGCCCAGGAAAGGCGGGCGCGAGACTTTCCTCAAATTGAAGGAGATCAATCCCGAGGTTCGGGTACTCTTTTCCACCGGCTACGGTCAGAACGATAAGGTGAACGAGATCCTGGGCCTGGGGGTCAGAGGTTTCATCCAGAAACCCTACCAGATCAGGGACCTGTTGGCCAAAGTCCGGGAAATTCTGGATGGCAAATACTGACGGCGTCTTTTTCGGCCCGGCCGGCTGGAGCTACGCTGACTGGCGGGGAAACGTCTATCCCGAGCCGCTGCCGCCGCGCTTCAACCACTTGGCATTCCTGGCCGGCCAGTTCGATTTTGTCGAGGTCAACACCAGCTTCTACCGCATCCCGGCCCTGACCCTTACCCAAGGCTGGGTGGACAAGACCGCGGCCTATCCTGATTTCCGCTTCTGGATCAAACTGCACCAGTCATTCACCCATGAGCGCAAACTGGAAAAATCCATGATTCACGGTTTCCACGACTGTTTGCAGCCCCTGGCCGCCTGCGGAAAACTGGCCGGGATATTGGCCCAGTTCCCCTATTCCTTCCATTTCAATCCCGGAGCGCTGGCCTACCTGGAGGATCTGGCTGGCCATTTCGCTGCTTATCCGCTGGCCGTGGAATTTCGCCACCAGGGCTGGCTTGAAGATGAAGTTCTGGCTTTTTTTAGAAGCAACGGCCTGATCTGGACCAACATCGACCAGCCGCTTATTTCCCAGTCGCTGGGCCTGACCGCGCAGGTCACTGCCCGGGAAACAGCATACCTGCGGTTGCACGGGCGGAATTACCAAGACTGGTTTTCCGGCCAGGGGCGCGATGCCCGCTATAATTATTCCTATTCCGCGGCCGAACTTGGCCGCCTGGGCACGGTGGTGGCGCGCTTGAAAGAGCAGGCCAAGAAAGTGTTCGTTTCGGGCAACAACCATTACAAGGGGTCGGCCGTGAAAAACCTCCTGCAACTGAAGGAGATCCTGCTCAAGCGCGCTCAGGGTGGCCGCGAAAATTAGCCCCTGCTGGCAACGGCCATGAAAAGGATACTGTTTTGGGCCGCGGCCGCGGCGGCGTGCCTGGTCCTGATTGTATTTGGTCTTAACCTTTTCGACGCTCCGCCCGCTCCCCTGTCCACGGCACCGCTCCTGCCCGGCGCCGGCCTGGAGCCCGACAACGGCTTTTTCATTCTCTGGGGCTTCGCCGAACCTCCGGACAATGACCCTGCTGGCCAGGCCTACCACGGCCTGCTGCTGGACATGTTCGCGGCCCGGGCCAGAGAGCGCCGGAGCCGCTCGCCCTACGGGCAATGGCTGACGCGCCTCAACCTGGAGTACCGGGAGCACTGGCAGGGGGCCAGGCTGAATTTTCCCCAGGCTGCGCAAGAGGACATCTGCGTTTTTTTCGCTCAGCGCCGCGCCGAGATTGCCGAGCGCCGGCAGCGCTTCGCTGTATTGCAAAAGCGCTACGAACAGGTCCTGGGCAGCTCCCGCCTTGAAGATTTTTCCCCTATCGGTTTCGAGCTGCCCAAGCTCTGCGCCAACCTGGCCGCCGGCCAGGCGCGGCTCTTCGCCGCATCCCGTCTGCTGGCCGCCCTGGACGGCGAGTGGCTGCCGGCCGGCGCGGACTTGCTGGCGGCCGCGGCCGCCGGTTTCCGGCTGATAAGTTCGGGACGCACCTTGGCGGCCAATTCCCTGGGCAAGGACATGGTCGAGCTGTCGCTGCGGGCGCTGGCCGCGCTGCTCAACCGCCCGGAATGCCCGCCAGACCTCGCCCGCCTGGTTTTGGAGCTCCTGCCGCCCCGGACGGCCGGGCGGTTCGGCACCGCGACCGTCCGCGCCTTCACCTGCCTGGATTTGTCCGTGGACCTGGCCCGGCTGAAGAAAA
>SPCN01000363.1 GCA_004525465.1 Chrysiogenales bacterium
ACCCCCAGCGCCGCCAGAAGCTGCATTTGAATGGCCTTGATCCGGGACAGAAAAAAATTCAGCAGGAGGATGGCCGCCATTACCAGCAGCCATTGCAGCCGAGGGTCAAGCACGCGCATGAAATCCCGCTCGAGCAGGTTGCTCAAGGCGGTGGCATGAAGTTCGAAGCCGGAACCGATAGCATTGACCGGAGTGGATCGGTTGTCGAGAAGAGCCTGGGCGGTCGCGCCGATGACGACGATCTTGTCTTTGAACGCTGTCGTATCCAAGCTGGGGGGTTCTCCCGCTTCCAGGCGCACCTGGGATTGGATTAGTTCGGATATGCTGTGGCGCCGGAAGCTTGTAGGCTGATAGAACTTCAGGTTCAGGCCGCCATCCGCGGCGAAAGGTATTTCCGCCAGCAACAGACGCGGGTCGGCGAACAAGGCCAAAGCAAGCGAAAAGGATGGATAAACACGTCCGCCGTGAACCACGAAATGCTGCAGACGGCGGTAGATGCGGTCGCGGTCGGGCGCGGCCTGGGCGTTGCCGGCGCCGCGCAGGGCGGCGCGCAGGATCGGCAGCGGCTGGAGAACCTTCCCTTCCCTGACCGGCAGGCGGGAGAGCGCCGGAACCGTTGCCAAGACAAATCCATCGAGAGCTTCGGCCGGCCCTTGCTGGCCCAAAAAAAACAGCGGCATGAAGGCCCGGCCCGATTTTTTCATGGATGCGGCCAGCCATTCGTCCTCGCCGCCGTAAAGGCTGGGTTCGCTGAATATCATGTCGATGGCCACGGCCCTGGCTCCGGCGGCGGTCAGGAAATCGATGGCCCGGGCGTAATAACTGCGCGGCCAGGGCCAGGGAGTCTGGAAATTCAGGTTGTAGAAATCGATGCTTTCCTGGTCGATCTCGACCAGGATGACCGCGGCGGAGCAAGGACGGCTGAAAAAGCGAACTTTCTGGTCATAGACTTTTTTTTCGAAAAGGCTGGAGACGAGATTTCCCAGGACGAAGGTGCAGGCGAAGATGAGCGCGGTCGAAACCAGGAACCGCTTCAATTTCTGTGCCGCGAAACGAACCGATTAAACCTGGTCAGCCTTGAGCTTTTGCCGCTTTTATCAGAGCCCTGATCGAGATTGTCCTCAACATAG
Source organism: Chrysiogenales bacterium (assembly GCA_004525465.1). Classification (GTDB taxonomy): domain Bacteria; phylum Acidobacteriota; class Aminicenantia; order UBA2199; family UBA2199; genus UBA2199. The sequence continues at coordinate 1,131 of SPCN01000363.1, forward strand.
GCAATGCGTTTGGATGCCGAGGGATGGGCTGAAAACGCTTTGGCCTTCTTTTTTTCAATCGCTTTTACCTTTTGCAGCATGGCCAGCAGGGCTTGGGGGTCGTACCCGGCCGCCTTCAGCAGTTCAATTGCCCCAAGGTCGGCGTTTTTTTCCTGCTTGCGGGAATAACCCTTCTGCAACAATGTGCCGCTGATATCCATGATCGAATCCTGGAAAATATTGAGCACCTGGTCGCTGGAGCCGATTGCTTCACCGGCGGCAAAGGTGCCCAGCGCTTTCATCCGCTGCGATTTGATCGCCTTCAGCGGATCCTTGGTCACCACATGCTGAATCTCATGGGCCAGGATCGCGGCCAGTTCGTCTTCATTTTCGGCCATAGCAACGATGCCGCGGGTAAGAAGGACGATCCCGCCCGGGGCCGAAAAAGCGTTGGCCTCGTCACTGTCCAGCAGGCAGAAGTGATAGCCAGCGAAAATCTCGGGCCGAGCGCTTTTCAGCGCCATGACCTTGCCGATCAGGTTCAGGTAGCGGGTGACCTCGTTGTTTTTCCACAACGGATACTGGCTCAGAATGTTGGCCGCCACGGCCCTGCCGATATAATATTCTTCTTCTTCGCTGATCTTATGGGCCGCCCCGGAAACCAGCTCCAGGCCTTTTTTGACCTTGCTCAACTTGCTCAAATTGATGGGCGGTTTCCAGGAGAGCAGAAAAAAGCACAGGCAAATCAATAGTAATTTTTTCATTTCAGTTTCCCTTCACGGATGAAAGCGGCCAGTACCGTATTGGCGATATTCCAGTCCATTACCCAATCCACGTCGGCAAAGTTGTAGCCCTTGCTGCCGCGCAATTTTTTCTCGTTGCCTTCGTTGAAACCCTTTGCGGCTAAGGCCAACTCCTCTTCGCTGGCTCCCTTTTTCCCGGGAATGATACCGCTCAAATTCGTTTTGCTTTCGGCAACTGCCGTTTGATGCACATACCCTTTCAAGCCAACGGCATTGCGCACCAAATACCAGTTCCCCTGCATTTCAATCAGCTCCAGTTTTGCTCCTTTTTGCATAGGCGCCAGGCTCGCGGAAAGAAAATCTGGCTTGGCCAGCAGGTTCGAGCGCATGACCTTGACAACCAGGACCTTGGCGGCCAGCAGCAGCGCGCTTGTTGCCAACAAAAGGAGCAGCCCCAACTTTTGTTTCATTTTCTTACCTCTTATTTCTTGTCAGCTTAAAAAAAACCTGTGGAAATTATAATGCAATCGAACCGAGATTTCAACCACATGGCCACTGGTCCGGAGGTTATCTGGGTTCGGCCATCGATGACTGTCATTTTACACTCGCCGCGCGGTAACAATCATGTCTGGATCGCGATGGCAATGACTATGACATGGATCATGACCAGGGTATTAAATTGCTTTTTCGCTTTTATTTTTATCTTTCCGCTTTTCCAAAAATCAAAACACGCATGAGTATGGTAAACCGGTCGACCGCAACAAGATCGTGTGTGATCATGATCGTTGCTTCTTCATCAATTCCAGGGCTATTTCGGAAACTTTAATCAAATCGGCCGTAAAGATGAATTCATCATTG
>SPCN01000121.1 GCA_004525465.1 Chrysiogenales bacterium
CGGGCAGACCAGGATGATGCCATCCAGGCCCGGATGGCCCTGGAAGGTGCCCAGGCAAATTTCCAGCAGCGAGCGGCCGCCGATCAGGCGGAATTGCTTGGGCAAAGGGCCTTGGAGGCGCGTTCCTGCTCCGCCGGCCAGGATTATGGCTATAGTGCTCATGGTTCAATTATAAGCCAATACCATAGAAAATCAAATCCCGTGTTGGATGAATGATCCGTAGGGGCAGGCCCCTGTGCCTGCCCTTTTCTAATTGTTCATCTGTAAATGATCGGATGGCTGCGCAAAGGGCGGACACGGGGTCCGCCCCTACATAAAAACCAAGGCTTGGGAGGATCGAGATATCGTTGAATCCCTTTCTTTTTCCTATGATTTTTTATGAGGTTGCGATATAATAGGCGCTGGCAAACCCAACATGAAAAAGTACAAATTCCTTTTTACCGGCGGCGGCACCGGCGGCCACGTCTATCCCAATCTCGCTATCTTTGAAGCACTGAAGGAAAAGTATCCCGATGCCGAGTTCCTTTATATTGGCACCAAAAAAGGCAGTGAAGCTGCCATTATCCGCGCCCTGCCCCAACCCATGGAATTTGTCCATGTACCATCCAGGGGGCTGCCGCAAAGCGTCAGGAGTCTGAAAACCTTTTTTGCCCTGGCAGCCATTTTTTTTGGCGCGATTAAAAGTTTTTTCATTCTGCGCAAATTCAAGCCCGATATTATCATCGGCAGCGGCGGCTATGTGGCCGCCCCGGTATTGCTGGCCGCCGCCCTGCTCAAAATAAAAGTATTTATCCATGAACAGAACGCGGTCCCCGGCCGGCTCAACCTTTTTGTGGCCCGCTTCGCCACCAGAATCGGCATAGCTTTTCCTTCTACCGCGTCTTTTTTTGAAAGCTCCAAGGTAATTGAGACTGGCTATCCGCTGCGCCGATCGATCCGTCGCGACGGCAAAGAAAACAGCCGGGAGAAATTCAATATTCCCTCCAGCAGCCGCGTGCTGTTCATTTTCAGCGGCAGCATGGGGGCGCGCACCATCAACCGCGCGGCCGCGGCGATCATTCCGCGACTGTTGTGCCTGCCCAACCTGTTCGTCATCATGTCCACCGGTAAGGCCTATGGCAAGGATTACAAAGCCTACGACGACACGGTGAAGACCTTGGAGCAGAAAGGGTATCCACCAGAGATCGAAAGCCGGCTGCTGCTCAGGGAGTACTTCGACCACATTGCCGAGATCTATGCCATGTCCGACCTGGTGGTCTCGCGGGCCGGGGCCGGAGCCATTCAGGAGATCACGACCATGGGCTTGCCGGCCCTTCTTGTCCCCAAGATCGACCTGCCGGCGGATCACCAGATACTGAACGCCCGCGAAATAGAAAAAATAGGCGGGGCCCGGATCCTTTACGAAGAGAGCGGAGGCGGCCGGAAAAAAAACGAGATCTTTCTTGCGCCCGATGCTTTTTACAATGCCATTGAGGAGATCATCGGCGCCCCTGACCAACTGGGGTCAATGCGCAAAAACCTGCTTGCCGTGAACCGGCTGGACAGCACCGCGATCATCCTGAAAACCGTTGAAGAAATCATCACCAAAAACAACGGCCAGGAAAGGGAGATCCGCGTTTTTTACCTGCAGTCCCTGGAAGAGGAAAAAAACCTTGAACTGCCTTTCGCCCGCACCAGCGTGGGCAACACTTTCCTTAGCGATGTCATGCTGGAAAACATCGGCTCAAGCGTGCGCTTCGAGATCAGTTTTCTGAACGATGCAGAGCAGTCGGTCATGATCCGGCGCCGCAAAGGTCGCGTCCAGCTGAATGATCAAGAAATCACCGGCTTGAAGCCCCTGAAGCCCGATGACCGCGTCAGTGTCCACGGCCATACTTATATTTTTAAAAGCTACCTTGAAAAAACCAGGGCCAACAGCCATGATGACATGGCCGCTTCCGGAAAAAGAGGCTCCGCTTCCTCGGCCATGGCATCCCTTCTGCTCGCTTTCGGCCGTGAGATCGCCGCCGCGGCCCTGTTCGGGGCCGGTAAAGCCATGGATATCTTCTCCATTGCCCGGACCGTGGTTGGTTTCCTGTCGCGCCTGCTGGGCAGCAGCGCCTTGAAAAAAGCCTTTATGCCGATCTTTTCACGCCTGTTCCAGCGCGGCCCCCGCAAGAAAGCCTGGGAAGCGGTAGCGCCCCTGCTCACTTGCACTATGCTGCTTTCCCTGCTGCTCACCACGGCCGGCATGCTCTTGGCTCCGGTCATCATCGGTTTTTTGTTCCCCGGCCTCGCCGCCCATGGCCTGAGCAGTGCAGCCACACACATGACCCGCGTCCTGTTTCCCGGTTTGTTCCTGGGTACGCTGGCAGCCATCCTGGCCGGATATTTGCAGACTTTTCACAGATCCGCCAGTGTCGGGCTCGCGACCATGCTTTTTGCCGCCGGCACCATTATCGGCATTTTCCTTTTCAGGGCGGGCAGCGGTTCATTTTCCCTGGCCTACGGCGTCCTGTTCGGCTATTTGCTGCAAATCCTTTTCCTGCTGCCTTTGCTGCTGAAAACCATCAGCCGGCCGCTGCTGGAGTTCTCCTTCCGGCCGTCCCTTAAAATCAACAGCAGCGTCGGACGCAAGTACGCCACCCAGCTCGCCCCGGTCGGTCTGGGCGGAGTTCTGACCCGCAGCCCGGAGCTGGTTGACAAGTTCGTAGCTTCATCCCTGCGCGTCGGTTCGCTCTCCTACCTCTACTTTGCCATGGAAATATTCCGCCTGCCTTTTGTTTTGCTGGCCAAAACCATCAACCGCGCCATTTTAAGGGATTTTTCCGAATCCACCGCCCTGTTGGACAAAGACAAGACAAAAATTCTCTTCATCGACGGTATCCGCATCAACTTGTTTCTGCTGGCCCCCGCCTCCATCCTGATGGTCACACTGGCCAAGCCCATCGTGTCGCTGCTTTTAGAAAGGTTTCACTTCAGCGCCCAAGCGGTGTCCAGTACGGCCCTGGCCCTGCAATTCTATGCCATCGGCCTGATCGGCTGGGGTATTCACAACCTGACCACGAGATTCTTCGCCGCCCGCCTGGAAAATCGGACCTCGATGTTCCTCGACTTTTTCCTTTTGGCTTTCCATCTGCCGCTGGTCATCCTGCTGGCAGGCACGCCTTTGCGATTTGCCGGCATTGCCCTGGCCACTTCCATTTCCTATCTTGCTTTCGCACTGGTCCGCGTCGCGGTCCTCAGGCACAAACTGAAACGGGACGGAGTTACGGTTGCTTACGGGGAGATCCTTTCGGCTGCCGGCAAAACCCTGTGCGCCTGCCTGCTGATGGTCATCGCCATCAGTGAGGCCCAATTCGTCTTCAAGCGCATCCAGTTCAGCTCGCCCTCCATCGAAAATATAATTCTTTGCCTGTCGTTGACCTTTATGGGCACGGCCATTTACTTTTTATCTTCGCTGATCTTCAAAAACACCGGTATTCTGATCTTCAAAAAAAGAGGCGGCGGCAGCCGCCCGGGCGTTCCCATTTCCCTGCTTTCACCTTTCCGGTTCATGGAAACCGTGAGCGCCAATCCCGAATTCTACAAGACGGAATTCCGCTACAAGATCAACCTGTACCTCTCCAACACCAACTGGGAAATTAAAAATATCGGCATCAAGCTGATCGGCCTGTTCAAGGAAAAGAGCAAGAGCGCTTTCCTGGTCGACATGCTGAGCGCGGGCCAGGGCAACGGCTTCATGCGCCGCAACGCCCTGGTCGCCCTAAAGGCGATCAGCCACTGGAACGACGAAACAAAAGAAATGCTGCTGCGCCTGCTCAAAGATGGCTATTTCGAAGTACGCGCGGCGGCCCTGGATTACCTGGGACAGCATATCAGCGAAAGCGAATACGGCGAATTGCAGAAGACCATCCAGCGCCGCCTGGCCCACGGCAGTGTTGATGAAAAGATCGCCTGCTTGCGGCTCATGGCGCGCAAGGGGAATGTAAGCGACCTGCCGGAACTGCAGCGCCTGTACCTGCACAGCAACTCACTGCTCCGCGAAGAGGTCCTGGAACTGTTGTATTCTTTTTATCGCCGCAACCTGCTTAGCGGCGCGGACATCAAGGATCAGCTGCAGCAGGTGCTGATCACCTCCGACCATTTGTCACCAGAATTCAGGATCAAGGCCATTATCAAGCGTATTTACAAGGAGATCGATCACCCATGATCATCTGGATCAGCGAATTCTTTGCCAACCTTCCCGGACAGAGGTTGATGACCTATATAACCTTCCGGGCCCTGATGGCCGTGCTCACTTCTTTTGTTATCGGCATCCTGCTGGGGCGTCGCATAATCCACGCCATCTACCAGTTGAACTTCCGCGACCGGGCCAGGGATTTCGGCGACATGTCGTCCCGCAACAAGGACGGCACCCCGACCATGGGCGGTTTGATCATCTTTTTTTCGCTGCTGATATCGGTGCTGCTCTGGGGCAGTTGGAAAAAGCCGAACGATTTTTTTCTGGGCACTATGATTTTTACCGCTTTCTGGTTCACAGCCCTGGGTTTTTTCGACGATTACCTGAAAAATATCCGCGGTTCAAGCGACCTGGGCATGAACCGCGGCCTGAAACTTTTTCTGCAGGCCCTGTTCGGTCTGATCCTCGGCCTGCTGCTGCTGGCCTCGGACGCCTCTCCTTTCGCTCCCGAGATCGCCGGCAAGCTGTTCGTCCCTTTCTTGAAAAATCCACTGCTCGACCTGGGTATCTTTTATTATCCCTTTATTATCCTGGTCATCATAGCCATCGCCAATTCCATTAATTTCGCCGACGGCCTGGACGGCCTGGCCACGGTACCGGCCGGACTGCTGCTGGCGGTCTACGCTGTTTTCGCTTACATCATCGGCAATTCAAAGGCGGCGAAATACCTGTGGTTCCCTTTCATCAACGGTTCAGGTGAACTGGTGGTAATCCTGGCCGCCCTTATAGGCGCCCTGGCCGCTTTTCTCTGGTTTAACGCCTACCCGGCCGAAATATTCATGGGCGACACCGGCTCGCTGCTGATCGGCGGCGTCATTGCCACCGCGGCGGTGCTGCTCAAGCATGAGCTGCTTTTCCTGATCGCCGGCGGCGTCTTTGTCATCGAATTTCTATCTGTTTTCATACAGGACTACATCGGCATCAAACTGATCAAGCGCCGCATCTTTTACCGCGCCCCCATCCACCACACCTATCAGTTCCTGGGCATCGCCGAACCCAAGATCGTCATCCGCTTCTGGATCCTGGCGGTGATCTTCACCCTGATCAGCCTGATCAGCATCAAACTGCGCTGAAAAAACAACCACGGAGTCCATCATGTTCGCCAGAAAAACTGTTGTAGCTGAAAAAAAACAAAGCCGCCTGGACTGGCACTCGCTAAGCGCCGAAGACATCGCGCGCCAACTGGCCACGCCGATCGAGAGCGGCCTGGACAGCCGCGAGGCGGCCAAACGCCTGGAACTGTACGGCCCCAACCAGATCGCGGCCCTGCCCCGCCCCACTTTCCTGCAGCTGCTGCTGGCCCAGTTCAACAACTTCATTGTCTTGCTCCTGATCGCGGCCGCGTCCATATCGGGGCTGCTGGGTGAATGGATCGAAGCGGTGGCCATCCTGGCCATCGTTGTCCTGAACGCCACCCTGGGGGTAATCCAGGACCGCCGCGCCGAGGAGGCGCTGGCTGCCCTGAAAAAACTGGCAGCCCCGGAAGCGCAGGTACTGCGCGACGGCTCGCGCCGGGGCATTCCCGGCCCGGAGATCGTTCCCGGAGATATCGTTTTCATTGAGGCGGGAAACTTTGTCCCTGCCGACCTGCGCCTGGTGGAAGCGGTAAATCTGCGCCTGGAAGAAGCCGCCCTGACCGGCGAATCGGTACCGGTTCAAAAAGATGCCAATATCCGCCTGGAAGCCAATGTACCCCTTGGCGACCGCAAGAACACGGCTTTCATGGGCACTCTGGTCAACTCGGGCCGCGGCCGGGGTATCGTGGTTTCCACCGGCATGCATACCCAGATCGGCCTGATCGCTGAAATGCTGCAAAACGTAAAGGAGGAGACCACGCCGCTGCAGAAGCGCCTGGACGGACTGGGCAAGGTGCTGGGCGGGGCCGCCCTGGCGGTCTGCGCCCTGGTGTTTGCCATCGGCTGGATGCGCGGTCATCCGCCCCTGGAAATGTTCATGCTGGCCGTGGGCCTGGCCATCGCCGCCGTACCCGAGGGCTTGCCGGCGGTGGTCACCATCAGCCTGGCGCTGGGCATGCGGGAAATGGTCAAGCGCCACGCCCTGATCCGCCGTTTGTCGTCGGTGGAAACCCTGGGCTCGACCACCGTCATCTGCTCGGACAAGACCGGCACCCTGACCCAGAACAAGATGACCGTCACCCGCATGTGGGCCGACGGCAGCTTTCTGGATGTGAGCGGATCGGACAATACCCTGAAGGGTGATTTCCTGGCCCAGGACCAACCGGTGCGGCTGACCGACTTTCAGGCTACCCTGACCGCCCTGTGGGTTGGCGCCCTGAACAACGATGCCCATCTTGAAGTCTCGGGCGAGAGCAACGGCAAGGGCATGAGCTACCGCATGGTGGGCGACCCGACCGAGGGCGCCCTGTTGGTGGCGGCGGCCAAGGCCGGGGCCCTGCCCCGGCCGTTGAACCAGGCCTACCCGCGTGTGGCCGAGATCCCCTTCGACTCAACGCGCAAGAACATGGTAACGGTGCACCACATCCTGCACCCGCATCCCGAGGACATCTCCCCCTTCGACGAGCAAAAACTCTACAGCGGCTACGTGATCGCCGTCAAGGGCGCTCCCGACATGGTGTTGAACCTGTGCTCGCGCTACCAG
>SPCN01000090.1 GCA_004525465.1 Chrysiogenales bacterium
AAAAGAACTGGCTAATCAGTACAATCAGGATCAACAGCGGACAAACGTATTTTATGGAAAGAACCCAGCATTTGGCCAGACGGAACTTTACACCATTATTAGTTATTTCGTCCAGAGCGTTTGCTGTTTTCCAGACATAACCCACAAAAATGGCAACCAAAAAAGCTCCGATACTCAATGCAATATTTCCCCAAAGTTTATCCCACAATGATAAAAAATCCTTGTGCAATATGGGCAGATTGGTGAAAAATCTTACCCCGCCTCCGGACAATGCCGAAGGTACTGCTAAAACAAAAGCCACCATTCCTACCAGCCAGGTAGCTTTGCGGCGCGGCCATTTTTTTTCATCAATTAAAAAAGCCACCGGCACTTCCAGCAGGGAAATGGTTGAAGTCAACGCCGCCACAGCCAGCAAGGTGAAAAAGGCAAAACCGAACCATACGCCGCCGGGCATTTGCGAAAAAATCACCGGCAGGATGACAAACACCAAACCAGGACCTTGGTCAGGCATCATATTCTGCGAAAACAAGGCCGGGAATATAATGAATCCGGCCAGAATAGCAATAAGGCTGTCCAGTGCTGCCACCCAGGCAGCTGATGAGACCAGATTTTCCTTCCTTTTCAGATATGAACCGTAGGTCAACATGGTACCCATGCCTAGGCTGAGACTGAAAAAAGCCTGGCCCATGGCCGCGAGAAAAACCCGGCCATTGATTTTGCTGAAATCAGGTTTCAGATAGAACAGCAGCCCCTTTTCTGCTCCAGGCAGTGTCAAGGAGCGAATTAACAACAGTAGCATAATCACAAAAAGCAAGGGCATCATGACTTTGGCATATTTTTCCAATCCGCCCGAAATCCCCTTGGAAACAATGTAAATGGTGAGCAGCAGAAAAACGGCCAACCATAATATCTGGACCCAGGAATCAGAAATAAAGGACTGAAAAACCAGGGCGGCCTTTTCCCTGACAATCCCCTTGAATTGGCCGCCAAGACACTTCAGACAATAGCCAAGCGTCCAACCGGCAATGACCGAATAAAAAGTGAGGATCATCACACCGGTTATCACTCCCAAAAAGCCGGTGAAGTGCCATTTCGTCCCCGGGCGTATGGCATTGAATGCGCCGACTGGATTTTTGGCCGTAGCTCGTCCCAAAGCAAACTCGGCCAGCATGATCGGCAATCCCAGAACTATAATAGCAACGATATAAATCAAGACAAACAGTGCCCCGCCGTTATTACCGGTGATATAGGGGAAACGCCAAATATTGCCCAGACCGATAGCCGAACCGGCTGCAGCAAGAATAAAACCCACCTTCGAACCCCATTTGCCTCTGGATATCATGATGATTCTCCTTGAAAAGTTCTATTAACACAATGGACTTTTAAATGTCAAATTACTGACCGGCGCATGAAAAGAAATAAAAGTTGAAGCGTTGAAGCGAAAACGACCATAGCAAACGGGCTACTCGCTTCCTATGCTGATATCCTTGAAGATCAAGAAACCAAAAGGGCTCATGTGCAGGCCGCGCAACCGCATGTTGTAGGCCAGCATATGATTAAGGTGAAATAGGGGGATCAAGGGCAAATCCTCGTGCAGCTGGCTCTGGGCCGCGGCGTACAATTCCCCGCGCATCTCATCGTTGCCAGTTTCCTCTGCCTGGGCCAAAAGCCTGACAAATTCCGGGCTGGCCGACATGGTGTTTTTTTTGTCGCCAGGATAAAGCATGGACAATGGATTCAGGAACACCCCGGCATCACCGGTATAACCCCACCCTATCAGGAACAGGTCGGGTTCGCCTTGGTGCACGGCAGGCAAAAGCTTGGCAAAGGGCAGCTTGACACTCTTAATATTGACATTGATCCGGCGGGCGTTGGTGACAATGGCCCGGGCTACATCCTCAAGGCCGAACTGCCCTTCTGTGTAATACAGGGTGCAGGAAAATCCCTTGGCCAATCCCGATTCCTGAAGCAAACGCTGCGCTTTTTTTAAGCTGAAATCATCCTTGCCGATGTCGGGATTGAAACCGGCCATCTGCGGGGGGAGAAAACCTGCGGCCGGCCTGGCGAAATTTTGAAAAATGTGCTTGATCAGGATCCTTTTGTTCAGCAGATGAAAAAATGCCTTCCTGGCCAGCAGCCGGGAAAACGGCTGCCGCTTGCTGTTGAACCCGAGATAGTAGGTGATGGGAATAGTTTTGGACAAAATCGCGATGTGTGTTTTATCCCGCAGTTCATCGTATTCCTTGGCGGAGCGGATAAAATCGATGTCGGCGCTGCGGTTCTTGATCTGGGAAAGACGCTTGGCAGCGTTGGGTTCGCTTTTAAAAATGATCTTCGTCAGTTTGGCCGGCTGCTGCCAGTAGCGATCGTTACGGGTGAGCAGCAGGGATTTGCCCCTGACCCATTCGCCAAAAACAAAAGGACCGGTCCCGATCGGCGTGAATTCAGGGCCCTCATATGAGCCGGGAGCCACCACGCTGCCACGCATGTCGGCCAAAGAAAAAAGAAAAGGGAAATACGGACGGGAAAGGACAATTTCCACGGTCCAATCATCCAAAGCGTTGACAGCGGCAATATAAGGGAAAAATCGGGTGAACGCGGCGTATTCGCCCTGTTTTTTATCCATGCGTTTTGTAAAAGAATAAACCACGGCTTTGGCGTCGAATTTGTCGCCGTTGTGAAACTTCACCCCCCGACGCAGGTAAAATATCCAGCGCTTGCCGTTTTCCTTGAAAACCCAGCGCTCGGCCAGGCAAGGTTCCACGGAAACGATATCCTTGCCCAGGCGGACCAGCCCTTCAAAAACGTTAAAGATGACCTCCTGCGAATAAAAATCTTCGATTTTGCCCGGATCCATGGTTAGCGAATCGGTCAAACGCAGATAAATCACCGGTCGTTCCGCCGCCAGGGCGGAAAAAAACAACAGCAAGGCAAAAAAACAGAAAAGGCGAAATCCTCGGGTCATTGGCAATATTATAAAATTAAAACAATATATTTTCAAACACTTTTTTTAAATGGCCTACCCCGGCTCGACAAGCGAATACAGCAGCTTGATTTCCGCCTCCCAGAGGGTATCATCAATGGTTTCCAGAATCAGGGGCATATCATCGAATCGGGCATCGTTCATCAACAGCGCAAAAGCTCCCATACCAAGCTTGCCGCGGCCTATACTATCGTGACGATCTTTACGGCTGCCCAAGTCCACCTTGGAATCATTAATATGGGCCGCATGCAAATATTGGAGACCAATAATTTCTTCAAACTTTTTCATGGTTAATTCATAAGTTTCCGCCGTGCGCAGGTCGTAGCCGGCGGCAAATACATGGCAGGTATCCAGACAAACCCCGGTCCGCTTTTCCTGGCCGACAAGGGCTAAAATGGCGGCCAGCTGCTCGAATCGATAGCCAACATAACCGCCCTGACCGGAAGTCGTTTCCAGCAACAAACATACCTGGTTGGTTTCGGCCAGGATGCGCTTCATGCCTGAAGCAATCACCTCCAGACATTTATCTTCATCCATGGCTCCCAAATGGCTGCCGGGATGAAAATTCAGTAAAGTGAGTCCCAACTGCTCGGCGCGGCGCGCTTCCTCGAGCAGAGCCAGGATTGATTTCTCCCGCTTTTCCGCGTCCGGATGTCCCAGGTTTATCAAGTAGCTGTCATGGGGCAGGACATGTCGCGGAGCGATGGCCGCGGCAGCCAGGTTTTCCTTAAAAGAACTGATGGATTCCACGCTCAGCGGTTTGGCCAGCCACTGTTTCTGGTTCTTGGTAAACAGAGCGAAAGCTCTAGCAGCGATTTTGGCAGCGTTAAAAGGAGCGTTTTCAACACCACCGGCGGCGCTGACGTGGGCACCGACGAATTTCATGGCTTCTCCTGCGGCCGGCCTGGCCGGACAGGTGTCACAGACCTGTTTTATTTGCCGGCTGTGCGCACTGCCCAAACATAAAAGAACTGGTCGTAACCGGCAGCGGTAAATTGGCCTTCAGGCAGTTTCAGCACCCAGACCGAGCGCGATTGGTCGTTGACGGTGTCGCCGCTCCAAACTGCGAAACCTTCCAGTCCTGCATATTGAGCCCGGTCCATCAGCAGCAAGGAAACGGCCTCCTCGATAGAGGGCAGCCGCCAGCCGCTATATCCGGCCGTGATACGGTTGGCCCACCATTTGGCTTTGTCATAAGCCATGGGTTTCTTCCACAGGTTCCACATCAACCCGGTGGCAAAATCTAGCATTACCTTGGCGCCGCCGTGTTCATGTGCTTCAAATTGAGCCGGCGGCTTGCCGCTCTGGCGCAGCAGGGCGGAGATGTCAGCCGGCCCCAAACTCAAATAGGCGCTGCGCAGCTTGGTCTTTTGCAACTGGCGGACCTTCAGCAACAGCTGCTGATCAACGTTTTCCTGGGCTCGCTTTTTAAAAACAGCAATCTTCTTCTCAGCTTTGAAGGCGAATTCACCCTCGGGGTACGTATTTAAAAAATTCTGCCAGCCGGCCATGGTGTTTTCCGCCTCGGCCCTGGCGAAGGCCTGGCTTTCCTGCTGCCATTGGCTCTGCACCACTTGACTTTCCTGCTTGGCCCGCGCTTCGTCAGCTTGGATCTTGGCGGCCAACTGCTCTTCAAGCAGGCGCAGCGGTTCGGTCATCTTGATTTTTTTTGCTTCCAGAACCAGGGCCCATGCCTTCAGCAAATCGCCTTTTTTAAAAAACGCGCTGGCCTGCTGAAATTTTTCATCAAAAGCTTTGTCTTTTTCTACGACTGCGGGAACCGGGGTTGAGGGCGGTATACTGTTGGTAACGGGGGGTTGTTTGGTCACCAGCGCTTTGGCGACAGGTTCGGGATCGACCGCTGGCGCGTCGCTGCCTGAGAAATTCAACTTTCCGGAAAGAACCAGCCACAAAAGCAAGGCCGCGGCCAGCGGCAGGGCAATCAATAAAAGCAGTTTGAACGGAAAGGCTTTTTTTTGGATCGTCGGCATTTTTTCTGAAATTTCATGAAAAGTACCTCTGTCATACTGCGGCTCTTCATCGGCAACGAGTTTGGCAGAAGGAATTTCTTCCGGCTGCTCCTCGAGGAATTCGCTGCCCCCCGAAGTGCTGCGGGCGGGATCATCCCAAACCATCCTTTCCCTATCCCCAAAGCCGGCCGCGGACGGCTCCTCTTTTGGAGTATCAGGGGTCAATTGCGGATCGGCATCGATGGTTATGGAACCCAAACTGTCAAAATCGACCTCGATTTCCTCATCAGGGAGTTCGACTGGGTTTTCCTTTGCATCTGCAATTTCCGCTATGGGCTCGCTGGTGATTTCCACGCTCTCGCTTTCATCGCGATCACTCAAAATCACCGGTGGTTCATCCGCTGCCAAGCTGAATCCAGGCTCATTTTCCTCGAATGGATCGGTGATGATCAGATCACTGTCATCCTTAGAAGGGTCATAGGCTATTTTATCTTCCCGTAAAAAGGGTATTTCCTCGGCTGGGCTTGCGGGGATTTTAAGATCATCGCTGGTCTGTTTTTCTTCAAGCGGGGAAACCGGAATTACGATTGAATCATCGTCAACAGCATCTTCGTCATCTAATAATACCAAGGGTTGATCTTTTTCAGTTATCGCGGCCTTATTTATTTCCTGGTCCTGGTTTTTCGGAGGCGAACCGGAAATTCCCAGATGGCGCTCGCTTTTAAAGCGCATCAAGTCAAGTTCCATGTCTTTACCGTACTTCTCGGAATACGATTCGCAGAGTTTCACCACGTCCGGCCACTTGCCAAGTTGAAAAAGAATAGAAATTTTCTTTTTTAAAGTGCTTTGATACTCATCTTCCATTGGTTTCCCCCTGTCACGGCTTACCAAGGCAAATTTTCATTTTTACCCGTACTCCCTATTCTGAGCCGCGCTAGCCGGCACACAGCCGGTTCCATAACGGCAGCCCTCTATTCACTATCACAAAGAAAAAACACTGTCAACTGCAAATCAAACCCGGTAAATTTGACAGCGGGCGGCGAAAAGAGTAAAATTTGATTTTTCAGGCAGGCTGGATTCCATGCCGGATATATCATCCCAATAAGGAAAAATCATGGCCTCCAACGGTTCAGACGAACAACCAACGCTATTGGAGAAAGTGCGCCAGAAAGTGGTCGGGGCGCCGCGCAACATCAAGGACCCGTCCATTTTCCACAAACTCTCCCTGGTGCCGCTGCTGGCTTGGGTCGGCCTGGGCGCTGACGGTCTCTCATCATCTTCCTACGGCCCCGAGGAAGCCTTTCGGGCCCTGGGCCAGCACACTTACCTGGCCATCTTCCTGGCCCTGGCCACCTCGCTGACCGTCTTTATCATATCCTATTCCTACTCGCGCATCATCGAACACTTCCCCCATGGGGGTGGCGGCTATATAGTGGCTACCCAAACCCTGGGCCCCAAAGCCGGCGTGCTTTCGGGCAGTTCCCTGCTGGTCGACTATATGCTGACCATCACCGTCTCCATAGCCGCCTGCGGCGACGCCCTCTTCAGCTTCCTGCCCATTGAAACCCACGGTTACAAGATATTCTTTGAACTTTTCCTGATCCTGGTCCTGATCGTGCTCAATATCCGCGGCGTCAAGGAATCGGTGACCATCCTGGCCCCGATCTTCGTCGTCTTTGTCGTCACCCACATCTTCATGATCGGCTACGGCATCCTCTCGCACCTGCCCCAGATCGGGCCGGTGGTGCACGGCATCAAGACCGATTTCAATGCCGGCTTGTCAAGCTTGGGCGGCCTGGGCATGCTGGCCCTGTTCCTGCGCGCCTATTCACTCGGCGGCGGCACCTATACCGGCATCGAAGCCGTTTCCAATGGCATGCAGATCATGCGCGAGCCCAAGGTGCAGAACGGCAAAAAAACCATGCTCTACATGTCGGTGTCGCTGGCCTTCACCGCCAGCGGCCTCTTTTTCTGCTACCTGCTGCTCAAGGTCACGCCCGGGCCCGGCAAAACCCTAAACTCCATCCTGGCCAACGCCCTGTATGGCGACTGGTCGTTCGGCTACGCCCTGGCCCTGGTCACCATCCTTTCCGAGGGCGCCCTGCTGTTCGTGGCTGCCCAGGCCGGATTCATCGACGGCCCGCGCATCATGTCCAACATGGCCATCGACTCCTGGCTGCCGCACCGCTTCGCCTCGTTGTCGGAGCGGCTGACCATGCATAACGGCATCCTGCTCATGGGCGGCGCCTCGATCCTGCTGCTGTTCTACACCCGCGGTTCGATCCGTAACCTGGTAACCATGTACGCCATCAACGTGTTCCTGACCTTTTCCATTTCGCAACTCGGCATGTCCCTTTTCTATATCAAGCACCGGGCCAAGGAAAAACTGTGGAAAAAATATCTGCCGGTCCACCTCGTCGGCTTCAGCCTCTGCTTCACCATCCTGGTCGTCACCATCCGCGAAAAATTTCTCGAAGGCGGCTGGATAACACTGCTGATCACCGGGGCTTTCATCTCCCTGTGTTATCTGATCCGCGGCCACTACCACAAGGTTAAAAAAGCGGTGCGCCAGCTGGACGACCTGCTGATGGACATTCCCACCAGCCACAAGGCGAACATGGAAAAGCCCAACCCCCAGGAGATGACCGCCATCCAGCTGGTCAGCGACTACAACGGCTTCGGCGTGCATACCGTGCTGTCGGTAATCCGCAACTTCCCCAACCTCTATAAAAATTTTATCTTCGCCTCGGTGGCCGTGGTCGACTCCGGCTCATTCAAGGGGACCGAAGAGATGAAAAACCTTGAGGAAGCATCGAAAGCTTCCTTGCAAAAATACGTGGAACTGGCCCGCCGTCTGGGCTTCGCCGCCGACTGGCGCTGCGCCGTGGGCACCGACGTGGTCGAAACCGCCACCCGGTTGTGCAAAGACATCAAAAACGAGTTCCACCGTTCCACAGTGTTCACCGGCAAGCTGACCTTCCGCCACGAGAAGTTCTACCACAAGATGCTGCATAACGAGACGGCCTTCGCCATCCAGCGCCATCTACACTGGGACGAGATCACCTCGGTTACTATGCCCATTCGCTTGAATCTGTAACGAGCGATCAGAAATCGGCATACGGTTGACGGCAGACGGTGAAACCAAGGCGAAAGGCAAAAGTGAAGAAAATTCCAATTCACAAATCCCAAATTCCAAAT
>SPCN01000001.1 GCA_004525465.1 Chrysiogenales bacterium
GCTTCCAGCAGCGGCGCGGCCGATATTTCCTCGCCCACCGCGTTCTTCATCCACAGCTGTGGAATGATGCGCCCGGCCTGGCACATGCGCTCCATTTCCGTGCCCAGGTTCCTGCCGCCAAGATAGCTCTCCAACTGGAATGAGATCAGATGGCCCAGGGGATAGTCGGGGAGGTAGAGGGCGGCGTCGATCAGGTGCGAGTAGGCGGCCAGGATGATCTGGTCGCGGCAGCCGAAGATCTCCGCATAATATTTGTTCCAAACCTGGCGGGCGCAGCCTATGACCGCCTTGCGCAATGCTTCCGGATTGGCCCCGGGATTCTTGTAGAGCCAGCTCCACACTTTCATGTCCACCAGCGCCACTCCTGCGATCTCAAAGGTCATCCAGAGCGTATCCAGGGCTTTCAGCTGCAGGGTGCTGTGTGTTTTGTTCTTCAGGCCGAGGATCTCCAGGTCGCGGTTCTGGAAAAGGAAGGCGAAGGCCTCGCTGACTGCCGTATTGGGCACGCCGGCCAGGAGGTAGGAGTCGACCTTGTGCAGCGAAAGCGTCTGCTCGACGCAGTGGCCGAGCTCGTGCATGGCCACGTTGAAGCTCTGGTAGTTCATGCCGCCGCGATCGGCCCGGGTGCGCAACCGCGACCTCTCCGAGCGCATCATGGCCCCCCAGGCGTGGCCGGCGCCGCGGGCCGGGTCCACGGCAACGCGGGCGGCAATGAAGTCGGCGCTTTTGGCCGTGAAGCCCAGTTCCTGGAGAATGGCGCGCATGTCCTTGGCAAAGGCGTTCAGGTTGGCGTATTTCTGGCCGACGCGGCGGTCCAGTTCGCCTTGCGAAATTTTTGCATTGGGCTTGAAGCCGTTGTACCAGATGTCGAAGGGTTTCAGTTTTCGTCCCAGGCGCTTTTCCACAAGAACGGCCGTGTCTTTCACCTCGGTTGAATTCAGCACTTCCTCGAAAAGTTTTTCCGTGGCGGCCTCGTCCAGCTCGCGTTCCAGTTCGAATTTACGCTGGGCATGGCTGGGCAGTGACGGAAAATACTCATCCATGTCTTTCATGGCCTTGAATATGTTGAGCAGCTGCAGGTAGCGGGTATTGGGCTCCGGGGTCCAGCCGATCTCTTTGCTGTCTTTATAGACCTTGTTCCTGAATGGATTCCAGAAAAAATCCCCGCGGTTGACCATGGTTTTGGGAATATCCTGCTGGATGATGCGCTTGAGTACTTCGTGGATCATCTCCTGGCCTTCCAGGCCGTGCTTTTCGGCATAGAGGCCCTTGAGGTGGTCGCGCAGCCCCCAGTGGCTGATGAGGTGCAAACTTTCCGGGAAAAATGATTTCCCCTGGTTGTCGAGCAGGCGCCCCATGTGGATGTTGTATTCGGATATGTAGGTTTCGGCTTCGTTCAGGGCCGCGGCCGCATTCTGGTTTGTCCGGGCCGGCAGCCGGGAAAGGATCAGGTCGCCGCAGCGGGCATAGGCCCAGTCGCGCCGGTCCCAGGCCGGCCCCAGCTCGGTCTTTTCGGCCAGGGTATAGGAGGGGAAGTTCAGCAGGATATCGAAGGCGATCTGGCTTTCGAACAGGTCTTCGCTGAGGTGGGCCATGGGGTCGAAACGGCCGAAGCGCTGGTCGATAGGCAGTATCCCGCCCCAGTCCAGTTGCAAAGGTCTTTTCAGGTCCAGGCTGATCTTGTTCAGATGGCCGTAAAGCGATTCGAAGTTGCTCTCGAGTCGTTTGAAGAGGACTTGCAGCTTGTCCGGATCGGCGATAAAGTTCAGCTTGCAGAATTTCATGAATTCATCAACGCTGCCGTCGGAGCTGCGCCAGAAGGCTGCGGTTTGCTGCACGCCGCGATCGATGCGCAGCTTCTGTGTATCGCCGTACCTGCCCAGAAGATATTCGCGGATGCTGTCCTGGGTATCCTTGTCGATAAACATGGTATCGCCTCCCAAAGGCGCGAAAAACATCAGCGCCAATGCTATTGTTAAGAATATGCTGTTTTTTTTCAACGGGGCCTCCCGGGCCTTGAATGTAGCATGAGGGGCTCCAAAAATCAAGGCAGAAGGGAAAGAGCTAGGTGTACGGTGTACGGTATACGGTTGACGGTGAAGAAAGATGGGCGAAATGAAATCGTTGCCGTCTGCTTGAGAAATCCTTTCTCATTTTATTATTCTCTTTTTCTTTCCTGACCGTAAACCGTCAACCGTCGGCCGTCTACCCAGTTTTTCCCATGTTCTCTCTGGTGAACTCGATCTCGGTCGCGAAGAACAGCACTTTGCTCCATTGGCGACAGAGTACATAGAACTGCTGCCAGAGGAAAACCAGCAGGACCAGCAGCGGGCGGTTCTTGGGCAGCAGGCGGACGATCTCCAGGTAAAAAAATGTCAGCGCCACAAAAACCAGCCCGGCCAGCAGATAGAGCCCCCAGGCTTTGAAAAATCCCCGCCTCATGAATTTCAGCGTCAGCCAGGTTTCCTTCAGCACTTTTTTCCGGGCGCCGGTCACCAGGCCGATCTTAATGTAATCGAAAAACATGGCCACCACGGTCAGCAACAGAACCAGGACGAGAAAGCGCAGGTTGCTAACGATCATTGCCGGCCATTCGGTCGGAGCCCGGCGGCGGAATATCTCCAGGAAAGCCTTGAGTAAAGGATAAAATATTCCTATGAATATGAGATAGACCGGGATGGAGAAGAGGAACAAACGGAAAAAGCGCCAGAAATAGAGGCCGCAATCGTGAAAAAAATCGGCCAGGGTAGTTTTGGCTTCCTGGCGGTTCAAACAGCCGATGATGCCGCCGTTGAGAAAGACCGACAGCAGAAGGTACAAAACCGCCGCCAGCAGCGCCGAGCCAAGGACCGCCGGAGTGACATTCATGTAACGGTAAATGAAATCGGCCAGCCAGAAGATATCCAGCTTCTGCAGGGTATGCTCTGCTGAAAAAGAATGGGACATGTGCTTCATTATCAGGAAGAAAAACGGCGTGACGGCGAAAAGCGAAAACAGAATATTAACCGTCCACAGCCTGACGGCCAGGCGGCTCTTTCTGAAACTGAGGATCATAGCCCTGCCTAATATTTTAAAATTACCCATGGTGCACTCCTTAGCTCATGCTGGCGGCGAATTGCAGCAGGTTCTGGATCCAGAACAGCAGTTTTCCGGTCCAGCGCATGGTCCCGGCCATGTTGGCCTTGACGATGAAACTATTGTTGCTCAGGTTGCGATCGATCAGGAACACGTTGTCGGGATCGATGTGGGCGTACTTGATTTTGCTGGCGCCGGTAAAACTGAACTCTGTCCAGCGGCCATGGCCGTCCCAATAATTTGTTCTTTTTGTGCCGTCCTCGAAGGCGGTTATGATTTTGAGCTTGACGCCGGGGCCGGGCCGCGCCTCGCCGAGGCGCCGGATCCGGACCAGGGAACGGTACACGGGTTTTTTGTTTTTCTCGTCAAGTTCACGGGCCGCCCGGGCCGTGATCTCACTTTTCTTCCCCTGGCCGTCGAAAATGCCGCGGCTGGTCTTGATCTCGTGCGAGCTGACGCTGTCGATGGCGTAGTCCCATTCCTTGGTGCTGAAGAACAATTCGTCGAAGAACCAGTTCAGATCGCGACCGCTGACTTCGTTGGCCGTGGCAATGAAATCTTTGCTGGTTGGATGGCGAAAACGGAAGCGGCTCTGGAAGGCGCGCATGACCCGCAGCATGACCTCCTTGCCGATGAGATTTTCCAGAGTATTCAAGCAGGTCGACGCCCGCATGTAGACATTTAGTGCATAGCTCATGGAATCATAGAACTTCCAGGTTGTGGTGACGACCGGGTCGGTTGTGGCGACCTGGATGGCCGCGGCGCGGTCGCTTTCCTTATCGGTATACGTGAGCGCGCCGCTGTAGCGGGTCAGGGGAATGCCGAACAGGGTCAGGGGAAGGGCACCGGATCCGTAGGCCTTGGCCAGCACCTTGCCGGTGGAATAGGTGTTGATGCCCTCGTCCAGCCAGGCCTCCTCGAATTCGTTGCTGGCCGCAAGGCCGTACCAGTAGCCATGGCCGAATTCATGGATGATCACCATTTCGGGATGGTTGGCCTGCGGGCTGGGCAGGACCTGGGTGCCGGCGGTGAAAATGGTCTGGTATTCCATGCCGCCGCTGCGACTGCGAAAGGGCGGGTCGACCAGGGTGACCTGCGCGTATGGGTAGGGCCCGTACCAGAGGCCGTAATATTTCAGGGCCATGCGCAGGGCCTTGAAATGGCGCTCGACCTGGGCGCGGTGCTCGGGGTTGATCAGCAGGATCATTTTCACGTCGGGCAGTTTCACCGCTTCCAGGGGCAAGCGCAGGGTGCCGGCGATTTCCCGGTACTCGGCCGGGCTGACCTCGTTGGCGGCGATGAAATCGCGTTCGATCTTGATGTAATCTGGGTCGGCGGTCCAGGCGAAATCGTGGATGCGCTCCTGCTCGAAGGTATAGGTTGAGGTTTTGCGTCCCGAATCGTTCTTGCGGGCCGTCTCTTTCCCGGCCGCGCCCACCACGTATTCATTGGGCACGGTGATATGCACCCGGAAACGGGCGAAGTCGGCGAAAAATTCGCTGTTCAGGTGGTACTGGTGGCAGTTCCAGCCCTTGCCCTGCTGGTAGACGCCGGGCTTGGGGAACCACTGGCCGATGAAGTAGCCGTTATGGTAATAGCCGGAGCGGCTGATTGTTCTCGGCACCCGGGCCTTGAAATTTAATTCCAGCTTCACGGTTTCCCCGGGCAGCAGCGGCTTGGGCAGCTTGACGCGCATGACGGTCTGGTCGTCGCGATTGCGCGGTTCATCGGGGCTCATGAACTGTATGGCAGCGGTCAGGTCGGTCCCGTCGGCCAGGCGGATCTTTTCCACGTCGATCCAGCCCCAGCCTCCGTCCGGGACCCTGGTGTCGCCGTTGAAGGTGCCGGAAGGGTCTTCGCGCCGGGCTTCGCTCATCAGGACGCTTTTTTCATTTTTAAAGGCGTTCCAGTAAAGGTGGAACCAGAAATCCGGGATGGCGTCGCGGCTGGTGTTGGTCCAGCTGATGGTCTCCCGTCCCTGCAGCATTTTTTTGGCCGGGTCGAGACGGACCCAAATTTCATAATCGATCGGGTCCTTGCTCGCCTCGGCGGCCAAGGCCAGGAACAGCAAGAAAAGCAGAAAGGACATTAGGGTTCTCTTCATGGGCGCACCTCAATTGATTCCATTATCCGTTAAACGGCCGTCGGATTCAAATGTTTCAAGAAAAGAGTGGAAATTTAAATCCCAAATTCCAAGCACCAAATCACAAATAAGCTCCAAGCACCAATTTCCCAATGACCCAAACAAAAAAAGATTTGCAAAAGCTCTTGTTTTGGACATTTAATTTTGGAATTTGGTGCTTGTGATTTGAAATTATATTTGTTCTTCAACATCGAACATCGAACTTCGAACTTGGAACCTCTGTTTTCTAGATCAACGGCCAGGTCTGCGTGGGCAGATAGAAGATCATCTCCACCTGGGTGCCGACTTTCTTTTCGGAAATGATCACCAGTTTGTCGGCGAAGCGCTTCATGTTGGCGATGCCCATGCCGGCGCCGAAGCCGCGCTCGCGGATGTAATCGGGGGCGGTCGAGTACCCTTCCTTCATGGCCTTGTCCAGGTCTTCGATACCGATACCATTGTCCACCACACGCACGATGAAGCGGTCTTCATGCTGAAAAAAGTAGATATCGCCCTGACCGCGGCTATGGATGACCACGTTGGTCTCGGCCTCATAGGTGGCCACGCCGACGCGGCGCACAATGTCGCTGTGAAAACTCTTACCGGTCAGGAACTGTTTGAGCATGGCGGCGCCCGTGCCGGCGGCGTCGATGTCGCTGCTGTCGATCTGGTAGTGGAATTCGGCTTCCTCGATCTTCAGCTTTTCGCCGGTAATGGCCGAGTATTCGGTGTTCAGGGTGCTGGTGCGTTTCTGGTCGTGGATGTAGATGAGGTTGAACTTTTCCAGGATGCCATGCAGGATGTCTTCCTTGCTGATGATGCCGCAGACGCGTTTATCGTCGTCGACCACCGGGAAGCGGCCGTACTTGTAATTTTCGAACTTGTCCACCACATCGGCCAGCGAGTCGTCCTTGTGGATGGTGACGACCTGGGTAGACATGATCCGGTGGATGGGGTCGTTGATCTTGTTGAATTCGAAGGCGTGAATGATGTCCTCGATGCTGATGATGCCGATCAGCTGCTTGTTCTCGTCGACCACCGGCATGCCCGAGATCTTCTTGATCTTCATCAGTTCCTTGGCGTGGGCGATCTTTTTGTCGGCGGAGATCTCGACCACGTTGGAACTCATGATCTCTCCGGCCTTGATATCCTCAAAAATGGCCGCGTAGCGGGCCAGCTTGTTATTTTCCGACATCGCTGCCCCGCAATCCGGTGGCGTAGAGCTTGCCGCACGAGGAATAGAGGTAGCTGCGGGTGCGCAGCAGGAGAAAATCGTTCTCGCGGGCATAGGCGATGGTTTCCGGGGCGATGTTCTTGCCGCGGACCACGATCAGTCCCAGCAGATCGGTGACCAGGGCGGTGCGGATCACCTGCGGATAAGTGTAGCCGGTCAGAACCATCATCCCGGGTTGGGTCAGGGCCAGGATGTCGCTGATCATATCGCTGGCTCCAACCGATTTCACCTCTTCATCCAGTTTGCTTTCCCCGGATAGGACTTCGGCCTCAAGCAGGGCGACGATGTCGCGGACTTTGATCATGTTTTTAAACCTCGCCGCGACGCCGGGCGGTTGGCGCCGCCGCTATTTCAGTTTTCAGTGTAGATTTCCTTTTCGTACCAGGTCTCCAGGCGCAGTTTGTGCTTGGCTTCTTCCTGGGCCAGGGCCAGGAAGGTCTCGCGCATGGGCTCGTCCTCGGCCATAGCCGCCAGGTCATTGTAGAATTTGAACGAGGCTTTTTCCCGGCGCATGGCCACGATCAGGGCTTCCTGGTAGTCCATGTCCGGTGTGGGTAAGATGTCGACCAGGTAGTCGACGATTTTAAGGTCGGTCACCTGCTTGGCCGAGGGTTTGAAGGTGCTGCCGCTCTTGACCCGCTGCAGCTTCTCTTTGTGCTGGTTTTCCTCGCCGGCGAACTGAATGAATTGCTCGCGCAGGGCCTTGTTGTCCAGCTTGTTCGACCAATCCAGGTAGAATTGGCGGGCTTCTTCTTCTTTTTCGATGGCGAAATCCAGGACTTCCTGAACGGATTTGAATGTGGAAAGAATCATCATGGGTTCGCCGCAACAGACCAGCTGTCCCTTGCCTTCGGCGATCACCTTGACGATCTTCCCGCAGATGGAGCATTTGTAAAAATCGGTCATGGGTACCTCCCCAGATTTGTGAACTTCCTGATTTTAGCACTGAAATAAAAAATCCGCAAATCCCAAGTTCGTCGAGCTATCGTGATGCGTGATGTGTTATGCGTGATGAGAGAAGAGGGTAGGGGCGCGGCCTGCCGCGCCCCTACGCCCGGAATTTTCTTATCTAAAATAAAATTTTTATTCAAATTATATCTTGACTTTTAAGCCGATTTTTTATAACATGAATTTTACATGTGACTCCGGCCGCGGATTGCGTCCAGGGTCAGGTTTTTTACCCGCGGATACGCTGAAGAGGAGAAAATAGATGTTGGTCAAAGAGGTTGCCGACAAGCTGGACTTGAAAATTCTGGCTGCTGGTGTCGATCAGGAAGTGACAAGCGGATACGTGTCCGACCTGCTGTCCGATGTCATTGCCAACGCCGAAGAAGGTTGCCTGTGGATCACCGTGCAAAAGCACCTGAACATCGTGGCCGTGGCCCAGTTGAAAAAACTGGCCGGCATCGTCCTCAGCCGCGGCAGCGAACCCGAAGCCGCCGTTTTGGCCCGGGCCGGGCAGGAAGGCCTGTTCATTCTTTCCGGAGCCGAGGATTCCTTCACCATTGCCGGCAAATTGTACGCCCTCATTTCCGCATCGAAGTAATGCGATCTTGTCCAGGGCAAGGCAGGGGATATCATGGTCTTTCACTCTCAAAAGGAGGCTTGCATGGAAGCTCAACCGCTCCATATCCCGGATAATGCCCATTACCAGGAACTGAAAAAATTCATCGAGGCTAACCGCAATGTTCCCGGCCCCCTGATCCAGGTCCTGCACCGGGCCCAGAAAATTTTCGGTTATCTGCCCTTGGAGGTCCAGCACTTCGTTGCCCGTGAATTGAATGTGCCCTTGGCTAAAGTTTTCGGCGTGATAACCTTTTACAATTTTTTCCGCCTGGACCCCATCGGCGATCATATCATCAACCTCTGCTTGGGCACGGCCTGCCATGTCAAGGGGGCATCGGACATCATCAAGGTCATGGAAAAGGAATTGGGCATCAAGGTGGGTGGCACCACGGCCGATCGCTTCTATACCCTGTCCACGGCCCGTTGTTTCGGAGCTTGCGGACTGGCCCCGGTCATGATGCTCGACGAAGAGGTGCACGGCCGGCTCAATCCCCAGAAGACCATCAAGATTTTGCGAGACCTGAAAGCCGAAGCCGCCGGCCCTGGGCAAACCAAAAACAAGGAGAAAAAATGAAACTCGAGGATTTAAAGAAGATAAGGGAAAAAACGGAAAAGGACATGCTGCTGCGAGCCGGAAAAACGCGGCTGCAGGTGGTTGTGGGCATGGGTACCAGCGGCATCGCTGCCGGCGCCCGTGAAACCCTGAAAGTGTTGCTTGAAGAAGTGGAAAAACGCAACCTGCGCGACGTCATCGTCCGTCAGGCCGGTGAACGCGGTTTGAGCTCGCACGAACCGATCGTCACGGTCATGGAGGAAGGCAAGCCATCCGTGGTTTACGGTAATGTCAGCGGCGAAATGGCCCGCAAGATCGTAGCCGAGCACCTGGTAAACGGCAATCCCCTTTCGGAATCCATCATCGAAGTCAAGGAATAAAGCGAGGGCGATATGAACAAACGGCTGGATGTGCTGATCTGCGGAGGAGGTGCCTGTATCTCTTCCCACAGCCATGAACTCAAGAAGAAACTGCTGGAGGAGATCGAAAAAAACGGGTTGAGTGAAGAAGTTATCGTTGTGGAAACAGGCTGCATGGGCCCCTGCGAACTGGGGCCGGTCATGGTCGTTTATCCTGAAGGTTCCTTTTACATAAACTTAAAGGAAGAAAACGCCGAGGAGATCGTTCAGGAGCATTTCCTCAAAGGGCGGCCGGTGCAGAAATTTCTCTGGCAGGTCCCCGAGGCTCGCAGGATCGTCGAGCAGAAGAAGCAGATCCCTTTTTTTGAAAAGCAACTTAAGATCGTTTTATCCAACTGCGGCAAGATCGATCCGGAAAACATCGGCGAATACATTGCCCAGCGCGGCTATGAGGCCCTGGGCACGGCCGTGACCCGCATGTCCCCCGAACAGGTCATCGATACCCTCACCAGGTCGGGGCTGCGCGGCCGCGGCGGTGCCGGCTTTTCCACCGGCCTGAAATGGAAATTCGCTTTTGACAGCAAAAGTGACCAGAAATACGTCCTCTGCAACGCCGACGAAGGTGATCCAGGGGCTTTCATGGACCGGGCCGTGCTCGAGGGTGACCCGCACGCCGTGCTGGAAGGCATGGCCCTGGCCGGCTACGCCATCGGAGCCGACAAGGGCTATATCTACGTCCGAGCCGAATACCCCCTGGCCATAGAACGCCTGAACACGGCCATCGGCCAGGCCCGCGAAATGGGGCTGCTGGGCAAAAATATTTTCGAGACCTCTTTCCATTTCGACATCGAACTGCGCATGGGCGCCGGCGCTTTTGTCTGCGGGGAGGAGACGGCGCTCATGGCCTCTGTCGAAGGCCAGCGCGGCCAGCCCAGGCCCAAACCGCCTTTTCCGGCGGTCAAGGGCTTGTGGGGCAAGCCTTCGGTGATCAACAATGTCGAGACCCTGGCAAATGTCCGCCACATTCTGCTCAACGGCTGGGAGTGGTTCAGCGCCATCGGCACCGAAAGGAGCAAAGGCACCAAGGTCTTCGCCCTGTCGGGCAAGGTGACCAATACCGGCCTGGTGGAAGTGCCCATGGGCATCACCTTGGGCGAACTGGTATTCGATATCGGCGGCGGTATCCCCGGCGGCAAGGCCTTCAAGGCCGCCCAGACCGGCGGACCCTCGGGAGGCTGCATCCCGGCCAAGTACCTGAATACCTCCCTTGATTACGAGTCGCTGAAAACATTAGGCTCGATCATGGGTTCCGGCGGCCTGATCGTCCTGGACGAGGACAGCTGCATGGTCAACATGGCCAAGTATTTCCTGGAGTTTTCTTTGGAGGAATCCTGCGGCCAGTGTGTTCCCTGCCGGGTAGGCTTGAAGCAGATGTACGACTTGCTGGAAAAAATCACCACCGGCAGCGGCACCATGGCCGACCTTGAAAAACTCGAACAACTTGCCTATACGGTACGGGCTACTTCACTCTGCGGCCTTGGTCAGGCGGCACCCAACCCGGTTATTTCGACCATCAAATATTTCAAGCACGAATATATCGAACATATACAGGAAAAAAAATGTACGGCCGGCGTGTGCGCGGCCTTATTCCCGGCTCCCTGTGTCAACGCCTGCCCGGCCGGGGTTGATGCCGCCTCCTATGTTTCGCACATGGGCGACGGCCGCCTGCGCGAGGCCTATTTTCAGCACATGCAGAACAACCCGTTTCCCATCGTCTGCGCCCGGGTCTGTCCGGCTTTCTGCGAAAGCAAGTGTTCGCGCGGCAAGTACGATCAGGCCGTGGCCATACGCGAAGTCAAGCGCCTGTTCGCCGACTGGGCCATCGACCAAGGACTGGGATTCGCACCGCCGCTGCCGGCGCACAAGGAAAAAGTAGCCGTGGTCGGCGCCGGGCCGGCCGGGCTGGCCTGCGCTTTCTACCTGACCCGTCTGGGCTACAAGCCGGTGGTTTTCGAAGCCCTGAAAGTGGCCGGCGGCATGATGAAGGTCGGCATCCCCGATTTCCGCCTGCCCAAGGACAAGCTGCAGGCCGAGATCGCGGTCATCGAAAAGGCCGGGGTGCAGATCAAACTGAATTCTCCGGTGGCCAATATAGACGAATTGACGAATAGTGGCTATGCCGCCGTGTTCATCGGCAGCGGCGCTCATCAGGCCCAGAAGCTGAATATCGAAGGCATCGACCTCAAGGGCGTGATGTCAGGCATCGATTTCCTGCGCGAGGTCAACCTGGGCCGCAAAATAAATATCGGCAATGACATAGTGGTGGTCGGCGGCGGTTCGACCGCCATGGACGCCGCCCGCCTGGCCCGCCGCCTGGGGGCCGGCAACGTGCGCCTGGTCTACCGGCGCACCCGCAGTGAAATGCCGGCCCTGCTTGAAGAAGTGGTCGGGGCCGAGGCAGAAGGCGTGGAAATGGATTTCCTGGTCAATCCGCTCAAAATCGTCGGCCGCGCCGGCAAGATCAGCGGCATCCATTGCATCAAGACCGAGCTGGCCGATTTTGACGATTCAGGCCGCCGCCGGCCGGTCCCGGTCGATGGCAGCGAGTACACTATCCGCGCCAGTTTCATCATCTATTGCCTGGGCCAGAAGCTCAGCCTGGGACTGACCGGGGGCAAGCTGGACCTGGATAAGCGCGGCCATATCGCCGTGGATGCGCGCACCATGGTCACCAGCGCCGCGGGAGTATTCGCCGGCGGCGACGCCGTCAATCCCGCGACCGTGATCGAAAGCGTGGCTCAAGGGCGCCTGGCGGCCGTGAGCATCGACCGTTATTTCGGCCGTGAAGGCCGGCTCTATGACCAGCCGCGCCGGGTGGTCGAGGTCCATTATGACGAAGAGGCCTACCTGAAGACCATCGAGCGCAAGGAGCCCCTGCTCGAGGATGCCGAAAAGCGCGTTAGCGAATTGGCCCTGGAGGTCAGCCGCGGATTGACAGCGGATGAGGCCGTGGAAGAGGCGCGGCGCTGTTTGCACTGCGATCGCGACCAGGCACCGGAAAAGGAAGCCAGCACGACCGAATCATTGGCCATTGAGGCCATGCTGTGAGGAATGTATGAACCGTGAAAAAATACTGCATAATTACGAGGCTTCGGACGACAACCTGCTGGCCATCCTGCACGATATCCAGGATGCCAGTCCCGAGCACTACCTGAGCGAAGCCGACCTGCGAGCCGTCGCCGACTACCTCGGCTTGGCCTACAGTTTCGTGTACGGCGTAGCCACGTTCTACACCATGTTCAGCCTGAAACCCCGGGGCAGGCACCTCATCCGCGTCTGCCAGTCTCCTCCCTGCCACCTGCTGGGCTCCACGAATATCGCCAAGGAGTTGATCCGGCTGCTGGGAATCGGTTTCGGCGAAACCAGCGCCGACAAGCGCTTTACCTTGGAAATGTCATCCTGCCTGGGCGTGTGCGGAGTGGCTCCGGCCATGATGGTCAATAGCCAGGTCTACGGCAACCTGACCCCCGATCTCATCGCGGAAGTCATCGAAGGGTTGCGGAGGGGAAAATGAGCATTTACCGTACGCACATCCTGCTGCCGATCGACGAGGGAACAGTTCTGGCCGGGGTTTTCCAAGTCAAACGCCGGCTGGAAAGAGAGTTGCAATCGAGAAAAATGCAGAATGAAATAAAAGTCTTGGAAAGCGGCAGCGTCGGCATTGTCGGAAAAGGCGTCATCCTGACCGTTTTTCCCGACCGCATGTACTATTTTCAGGTCAAGGAAAACGACATCGCCCGCATCATCGAGGAGCATTTGCTCAAAGGGCGGATCGTCGCCGACCTGGCCCACGGCCACGTGGCCGACATGACTGCGGACCTGACCGCTGCCCGCGTCGGACTGACGCGCGAGCAGCGCCGCGTGGTGCTGGACAAAGCCTGGGCCGTGGATCCGCAAAACATCAATGAAGTCCTGGCCGCCGGCGCTTACCGGGCCCTGGAAAAAATATTCAGCGACAAACTCAGCCCGGAACAGGTGATCGAAGAAGTAAAGCGATCGGGGCTGCGCGGCCGCGGCGGCGCCGGATTTCCCACCGGCATGAAATGGGAATTCACGCGCCAGGCGGCGGGCGCTGAAAAATACATCATCTGCAACGCCGATGAGGGTGAGCCCGGAACCTTCAAGGACCGGCTGATCCTCGAGGGTGATCCGCACAAACTTATCGAGGCCATGACCATCGCCGCCTTCGCCATCGGCGCCGGCCGCGGCTATGTCTATATCCGCGGCGAATACGGGCTCTCCATCGAGCGCATGCAAAAGGCCATCGACCAGGCCCGGGAATTCAACCTGTTGGGTAAAAACATCCTGGAGACCGGCTTTGCCTTCGAACTGGAAATCAAAAAGGGCGCCGGAGCCTATATCTGCGGCGAGGAAACGGCGCTGATCGAATCGCTGGAAGGCAAGCGCGGCAACCCGCGCGTCAAGCCGCCTTACCCGGTCAGCAAAGGGCTGTGGCAGAAACCCACCGCGGTCAACAATGTTGAAACCCTGGCCAATATTCCGGCCATCATCAGCAACGGCGCCGGCTGGTTCCGCAAGATCGGCACCGAAAAGTGCCCGGGCACCAAGGTGTTTACCATTCTCGGACACGTCGAGTACCCGGGGCTGATCGAGACCGACATGGGCACGCCCTTGCGCGAGATCATTTTCTCGTTCGGGGGCGGCATCAAGGGCGGCAAAAAATTCAAAGCTGCTTTACTCGGCGGCGCCGCCGGTGTGTTCCTGTCCGAACCCCTGCTGGACGTGAAGATGGATTTCGAGAACCTGAAGGAAAGCAAGGCGGTGCTCGGTTCCGGGGCCGTACTGGTCATGAACGAGGACACTTCGATCGTGGACATGCTCTTTTCCATCGCCAAGTTTTTCGCCCACGAATCCTGCGGCCAGTGTGCGCCCTGCCGCATCGGCACCAGGCAGATCCTCAATATCGTCTACCGCATCCGCCGTGGAGCCGGGAAAAAGGGTGACCCGCAGACCCTGCTGCATCTGGCCGAGACCATGTTCAAATCATCGCTCTGCCCGCTGGGTCAGTCGCTGGTCATGCCGGTCAAGAGCGCCCTGGAAAATTTTAAAGACGAATTCGCGTTGGCCATCAGCCAATCTGAGAAATAACAAAGGAGGCATGCATGTCGGAAACGGTAATTATTAATATTGACGGCAAGGAGATCAAGGCGGCCAAGGAAGCCAACCTGCTGCAAGTGGCCCGGGACAACGGCTTTGATATTCCCGGTTTGTGTTTTTACGAAAAAGTGACCGCCAGCGGCGATTGCCGGTTGTGCGTGGTGAAAATAGAAGGAAGGCCGGGCATGGTCCCCGCCTGCCTGGTCAAGGTCGAGGCGGGCATGAAAGTCACGGCTTTTGATACGCAGCTGGAAGAAACGCGCAGAATGCTGGCCGACCTGCTGCTCTCCGAACACAATGACGACTGCATCACCTGCGAGCGCGACGGCGACTGCGGCATCCAGGACCTGGCCTTCCGCTACGACCTCGACACGCCCAAGCGCACTTTCGCTGCAGTCTGGAAGGAGATTCCCCAGGCCCCGGATGCTTCGGCGCCGGTGCTGTTCTATGATTCATCCAAGTGCATCAAGTGCGAACGCTGCGTCAAGGCCTGCTTCGAGATCCAGGGTAAAGGTGTTTTGAGTATGGCCCAGCGCGGTATTCATAGCCATGTCGTGGCCGGAACCGGCCAGTGGTCGGGATCGGAATGCGACGGCTGCGGTGACTGCGTGCAGGCCTGCCCGGTCGGAGCCCTGATGGAAAAGCCGGTCTACGGCCAGAAACTTAAGAAAAAGGATGTGCAGAATAAAGTGGTTACCACCTGCCCTTATTGCGGTGTCGGCTGCCAGCTTGAACTCTGGATCAAGGACGAGAAAATCGTCAAGGTCAAGGGGGCGGACTCGGTGCCCAACTACGGCGCCGCCTGCGTCAAGGGCCGTTTCGGCCTGGATTTCGTCCAGCGCCCCGACCGCTTGACCAAGCCCTTGGTGCGCAAGGAAGGCAAACTTGTCGAATGCTCCTGGGACGAAGCCCTGGACACGGTGGCCAATAAGCTTGGCGCCATCAAGAAAGAGCACGGGCCTGCCGCCCTGGCCGGCCTCTCTTCGGCCAAGTGCACCAACGAGGAAAATTTTGTTTTTCAGAAATTCGTGCGCACCGCCTTCGGTTCCAACAATGTCGATCACTGCGCCCGTTTGTGCCACGCCTCGACCGTGGCCGGCCTGGCCCGCACTTTCGGCTCCGGCGCCATGACCAATTCCATTGAGGAGCTTGAGCGGGCAGAGGTCATCCTGGTTACCGGCTCCAACACCACCGAGACCCACCCGGTCATCGCCACGCGCATCAAGAAGGCAGTCCTTTTTCACGGCGCCAAGCTGATCGTGATCGATCCGCGTAAAATAGAGCTGGTCAAATACACCGAAAAATACGGCGGCCTGTGGCTGCGCCAGAAAAACGGCAGCGACGTGGCCTGGGCCAACGGCATGATGCAGGTGATCATCAGTGAAGGGCTGCTCAATGAGGAATTCATAAAAACTCGCACCGAGGATTTTGAGGCTCTAAAAAAAATGGTCGAGGGTTTCACTCCGGAAAAAGTGGAAAAAATCAGTGGCATTCCCGCCAAACAACTGCAGGCGGCGGCTCGTTTGTACGCCAAGGCCAAGAGCGGTTCCATTGTCTATTCCATGGGCATTACTCAGCACACCACCGGCACCGACAATGTCATGTCCATGGCCAACCTGGCCATGGTCACCGGCAATGTGGGCCGCGAGTCGGTGGGGGTCAACCCCTTGCGCGGCCAGAACAACGTGCAGGGGGCCTGCGACTTGGGTGCTTTGCCCAATGTCTATCCCGGCTACCAGGCCGTTACCGATGCCGCTATCAGGGAGAAATTTGAAAAAGCCTGGGGAGTCAAGCTCGACGACAAAGTAGGTTTGACCGTAGTGGAAATCATGCACGCTGCAGCGGAAGGCAAGATTAAGGGCTTGTACATCATGGGCGAGAACCCGATGGTGTCGGATCCCGACCTCAACCATGTCAAGCTGGCCCTGGAGAAACTCGATTTCCTGGTGGTCCAGGACATCTTCCTGACCGAGACCGCCCAACTGGCCGATGTGGTGCTGCCGGTGGCATCGTTTGCCGAAAAGCAGGGCACCTTCACCAATACCGAACGCCGGGTGCTGTGGGTGGAAAAAGCCGTTGCAGCTCCGGGCCAAGCGCGCATCGACTGGGAGGTCATCCGCGACGTGAGCACGCGCATGGGCTATGCCATGGATTACAAGTGCCTGGAAGACATCGTTAACGAGGTTAACCGCCTGGTGCCGCAATATGCCGGTATCACCTATCAGCGCCTGCTCAACGGCGAAAAACTGCAATGGCCCTGTCCCAATCCCGAGCACCCGGGGACGAAATTCCTGCATCGCGACAAATTCAGCCGCGGCCTGGGCAAGTTCTTCGCCATCGATTACATCCCGCCGGCCGAATGGCCCGACGCCGAATATCCTTTCCTGCTGTCTACCGGGCGCATCCTGTACCATTACCATACCGGTTCCATGAGCCGGCGCACCGTGGCCCTGCCGCAGTACGTCGCCGGCCCGTACATGGAAATGCACGCCCAGGACATGAAAAAAATGGCTATCGTTGACGGCGAGGAAGTGCGGGTGGCGTCGCGGCGCGGCGAGATCAGGATCCCGGCCCAAGAAAGTCCTCGCGTTGACTTGGGTTCGGTGTTTATCCCTTTCCATTTCGCCGAGGCAGCGGCCAACGTGCTGACCAACGACGCCTTCGACCCGATCGCCAAGATACCCGAGTTCAAAGTGGCAGCCTGCCAAATAGAAAAAATTAAATCATAAAAAGGAGAATGTAAAATGGAGTACGACTGCAAATCCCCGGCCATGGTGGCCGCGGACCTGAATGAGAACATTTGCGTCAAGAAAACCACGAACAATGCGTTCAAACTGCTGGTGCTGGGCATCCTGGCCGGCGCCTACATTGGTTTCGGCGGCGAACTGTCGAATATGATCGGCCATGACGCGGCCAAGTTCGTCGGCGCCGGCCTGGCCGCCTTCATCAAAGGCGCGGTGTTTTCCACCGGCCTGATGCTGGTCGTCATTGCCGGGGCGGAGCTGTTCACCGGCAACACCCTGATCACCATTTCGGTGCTGGACGGTAAATCCAAGTTCAGCGGCCTGCTGTACAACTGGTCGGTCATCTACGTGGCCAACCTGATCGGCTCGCTGTTGATAGCCTACCTGATGTTCGGCAGCGGCCTTTTGGAAGGCGCCAACGTGGCTGTCGGCGCCGCCGCCTTGAAGACAGCCGCCGGCAAGGTCGGGCTGGCCTTCTGGCCGGCTTTTTTCCGCGGCATTCTCTGCAACTGGCTGGTCTGCCTGGCGGTGTGGATGGCGCTGGCTTCGCGCAATACCATCGGCAAGGTCTGGGCCATCTTCTTTCCGATCATGGCCTTCGTGGCCTCAGGCTTCGAGCATAGCGTCGCCAACATGTATTTCATCCCCGTCGGCATGCTGCTCAAAGGGGTTAACGAAGTGGTGGCGGCCGCGAGCGCTGCCGGCTTGTCTGCCGAATCCCTGGCCAATGTCGGCTGGTACGGCTTCCTGGTCAGGAACCTGGTGCCGGTCACCCTGGGCAACATCGTCGGCGGCGGCTTCTTTGTGGCCACCCTGTATTGGTTCACCTATATCCGCAAGGGCAAAAAAGCCTAAATCAGGGCACGACAACCCGGGAGGCGGAGACATTGGGCACGGCACGCCGTGCCCCTACAAAACGGCAAGTTTTCCGATTTGCATGTTGATTGGCGAAAGACATATTCTGGAATAGGGGCGGGGTTTCCTCGCCCCTGCTTTCCATAAATAATTTAACAATTTCAAGGAATTAGTTGACAAAATGATAAATTGATTTATAATTAATAGTGAGCGTTAACTAACAATAGGATAAAATGGCGCGATTAAACACCGTAGAAAGACAAAAACATATAGTTGAGCAAGCAATAAAAATTATTAATGCCAACGGCTATTCCTCGCTCTCGATCAGAGAACTCGCCCATAAAGTGAGAATAAGCGAAGCGGCGATTTACAGGCACTTTCTAAACAAAGAAGATATTATTCTTGGCATCCTGACACTTTTTTGCGGTTTTGATAAGCAGTTGAATCAGGAAATCGCGCTTCTTCATAATCCTTTGGAAAAACTGAAACACTTCATGCTGTTTCATTTTACATATTTGGAAAAACATGTGGCCATGACCTCGGTCATATTCTCTGAGGATATATTCAACCAAAGCGAGATTCTAAAAAAGAAAATGCAGTCTATCATTAAAAATAGAAAGAAGGCTCTATTTGACATTGTCAGCGCCATAAAATCGGAAAATTGCATATCGGAAATGGATGTCGAAGAATTTGTTGTGATAATTTTAGGCTATATAAGACTTATAGTATTGGAATGGAGATTAAGTAACTATGCTTTTTCCCTAAAAGCCAGAGGAAATAAGGCCATAAAGTTTGTAAAAACAATTCTGCCGAAAAAAATTAAAAGTATTTAAATGAGAGGTAAATAAAGTGAAATCAATTAAAGGACTTGTAATGGCACTTCTTGCGCTGCTGCTTTACTCATGCTCCACCGGGGGAGACAAAGCTGTCATTCAGGCAAGCGGCACAATAGAATCAACAAATGTTACTATCAGTGCAAAAAATGCCGGGGAAATAAAATCCATTATTGCCGCTGAAGGCGAACAGGTCAATGCCGGCGCTACAATTCTCATAATTGACCACGAAGTGCTGGGCTTCCAGCTTGAACAGGCCGCGGCGTCGGAACAAATAAGCGAGGCACAACTTAAATTGCTGCTTAAAGGCGCGAGATCCGAGGATATAAAGCAAGCTGAAGAAATGATGAAGCAAACCGAGATTAATTTTAATCTGACAAAAAGCGATTTTGCAAGATACAGCAAGTTGTGGGACAGTAAATCAATAACCCGGAAGCAATATGAAGATATATCTGCCCGCTATCAGGTAGCAATTGCTCAATTCTCATCTGCAAAAGAAAATTATATGAAAGTGAGAAAAATAATCAGACCAGAAGAGATTGATCAAGCCAAAGCCAATTTGCATAAAGCCACAGCATCCGTCAATCTTTTGAAAAAGCAAATTAAAGACAGCTATGTAATATCACCAATAAATGGTTTTGTAGTTAAAAAGTTTGTGGAAGTCGGCGAAATGGTCGCCCCAATGTCGTCACTTGTGAAGATAGCAAATCTGGCGAGCGTGAACCTGATTATTTATGTCTCTGAAGTTGAATTGGGAAGGATAAAGCTCGGACAAAAGGCGGAAATAACCATGGATACTTACCCAGATAAGAAATATGAAGGCAAAGTAACTTACATCTCCCCCGAAGCAGAGTTTACTCCGAAAAATATTCAAACCAAGGATGAGCGCACCAAGTTGGTGTTTGCCGTTAAGATTGAAATAGCAAACAAGGATTTTGATCTAAAACCAGGCATGCCCGCTGATGCTGAAATTATATTATAAAAATATAGAGTAAACATTGGCAGAAGCAATAAAAATAATTGATTTGAAAAAGAGTTATGGTTCAGTATTGGCCGTTGCCGGCGTAAACTATCATGTGAACCGTGGTGAAATGTTCGGATTAATCGGACCGGACGGCGCCGGAAAAACAACGACCATTAGAATGCTGGTCGGCTTACTTGTACCGGAAAGCGGTTCGGCAGAAGTTTTGGGATTTGATCTGTTATCTCAAAAGAATTTAATAAAAAACGAAATCGGTTATCTTTCGCAAAAATTTTCACTTTATGGTGATTTAACCATTGATGAGAACGTTGAATTCTTTGCGGACATTCATGGCGTAAAGCATTTTGCAGAACGAAGAAACGAACTGCTCGAGTTTACTAGACTTACGCCATTCAGGGACAGGCTTGCCGACAAACTTTCCGGCGGCATGAAACAAAAACTTGCCCTGGCTTGCACATTAATTCATAAGCCGAAAATAATTTTTCTTGATGAGCCGACCACAGGTGTTGATCCGGTTTCACGGAGAGATTTCTGGAAGATTCTATCAAACCTTTTAAAAGAAGGAATTACAATATTTATGTCCACTCCTTACCTGGACGAAGCTGAAAGATGTAACAGAGTGGCACTGATGGACAAAGGGAAAATACTCAGCTGCGATACGCCGAAAAATGTAAAAGACTCTATGAATCTGCAAATACTGGAGCTAGTCTGCACACCAGTGCGAACGGCGTATAACCTCATTAAATCAACAACGGATTTTGAAGTGCAAATGTATGGCGACAGACTAAATATCGCAGTATCTGAATATGAGAAAGATTATGCTCTTATTAGTAAATTGTTTTTAGAAAACTCAATTGTGGAAATAAGCAAAAGAATGATCACGCCCACATTGGAAAATGTATTTATCCATTATATGGGCAAGAAAGCCGATGCAAATTTAAAAGGAAATTAAAATGAAAAAGTTATTAATTGTTATTTTTATGGCGAATTCGTTGTTGGCCCAGGAGAAAATCCTGAGTCTTAAAGAAAGTTTGGCAATAGGATTGCATAACAGCAGGGATCTCAAAAACTATAATTCCAAAATTAATTATGCAGAATCTAAACTGACAGAAATAAGCAGTCAATTCTTGCCGCAATTCAAATTGTTCGGAAATTACACAAGACTAAGTGATAATATTCCCCCTTTTGAAGTAACCATGCCTTTTGTTCCGAATCCGATCAGAATTTCCGAAGCGCTACTGAACAACTACATCTTCAAGCTCGGTTTCAGCCAGCCGCTTTTTACCGGCGGCAAATTACTTTCGTTAAAAAAATCTGCGAAATTAAACTTACTGGCTTCAGAAAAAGATTACGCCAAAGAGGAAAATGAAGCTGCATTTGCCATTTACAGCACTTATTGGAATTATTATAAAGCCGCTGAGATCAATAAATTAGTTAGGCAAAGTCTTCAACAGATGGCAGAACATCTAAAGAATACAAAAAGTTTTTATGAGAACGGACTGCTGGCCAAGAATGATCTGTTGAAACTGGAAGTTCAATATGCCAACACGCAACTTTTACTCATTGAAGCGGAAAATAATTTAGAGTTTGCCAGAATCACTTTTAATAAGGCTATTGGAATCGATCTAACTTCAGCGACCAGAGTTGCTGCCAGCGAACCAGCGGTTAATAGTGATGAGTATCAAATTGCCGATATTATCAGCGAGGCCACCGCCAATCGCCAGGAGTTGAAATCATTGTTTTACCGTGTTGAGGCAAGCAGGAAAAGCGTAAGCGCCGCCAAAGCCAATCGGCTTCCGGCAGTTTATTTAAGCGGAAATTATAATTACGGTAATCCAAATCCAAGATTTCAACCGGCCAGGAATGAATTTAATTCCAACTGGGATTTGGCTGTAACATTCAGCTGGGACATTTGGAACTGGGGTTTGACGCAATCTCAAGTTTCGCAAGCAGTACAAACTGAAGTTCAACTTGAAACCAATCTCGAGCAGCTCAAAGAAAACATTCAATTGGAAGTGTATGCAAACTACCTTAATCTAAAAAAGAACGAATCAAGAGTAAACGTAAGCAAGGTGACACTAAATCATGCGCTTGAAAATTACCGCATTACTTCTGAAAAATATAACATGCAGTTGGCAACCAGTACGGATTTAATTGATGCAGAAACTTTAAAATTGCAGGCCGAAACAAATCTGAAAACAGCGGAAGTTGATTCTCGGGTCGCCCAAGTAAAATTGGAAAAATCTTTGGGAAGGGTTATTTATTAATGAATGCCATAGAAGTAAGTCATCTGACCAAGAGCTTTGGAAAATTTACCGCGGTAGATCAAATCTCATTCAATGTCAGGCCCGGCGAGATATTTGGTTTCCTGGGTGCTAATGGAGCCGGCAAATCCACTACAATAAGAATGCTGATCGGAATATTGGAACCGACATCCGGCAATGCGTTCGTCAGTGGCTTTAGTATTAAAAAAGAAGCAAACTTGGTGAAAAAAAACATAGGCTATATGTCGCAAAAATTCTCTCTTTATAACGATTTGACCGTTGCCGAAAACATCAGATTCTTTGCCGGAGTGTACGGATTGGGCGGAAGGAAATATGAGGATAGAAAAAAATGGGTGTTGAAAGTGGCCAATCTTGAGAACATGGAAAATGTCATAACCGGCTCTTTGCCGGGAGGAATCAAGCAACGCTTGGCTTTGGGCACCGCGGTTATTCATGAACCAAAGATTGTGTTCCTTGACGAACCGACAAGCGGAGTCGATCCGATCTCGCGCAGAAATTTTTGGGATTTGATTAACGACCTTTCAGGAGGCGGAACTACGGTTCTTGTTACAACTCACTATTTGGATGAAGCAGAATTTTGCAATGATATTGTTTTTATCAATTCCGGCAGGCTGATTGCCCAGGGAAATTCTGAAGAACTCAAAACAAATTACATAAAGAACCCAATACTTGAAATAGAAAGTGACCGGGTAATTGACAGCTTGGAAATATTAGAGAAAGAAAAATGGGTTGGCGAGACTTCAATCTTCGGTAACTATATCCACGTTATTTTGAACGACAGCACTATCAATGAAAAGCACATATATGAATTGTTGAGAGACAAAAACGGAATACCCGTAAAGCGTGTAGAAAAAATAACTCCAACGCTTGAAGATGTATTCATTCATTTAATTGAAAAGGACAACAGGATAAATGTTCAATAGAATCCTGGCAATTTCAAAAAAGGAAGCGCGCCAGCTCAGGCGGGATACAAGGATGCTGTTCATAGTGTTTTTCTTCCCGGTTGTGCTTCTGGCGATTTTCGGCTATGCGATCAACTTCGACGTGCATCATATAAAAATCGCGGTGTATGATCAGGACAGGTCGGAATACACCAAGGATTTTATAGGCGGATTGATCAGTTCGGAGTATTTCGACCTTGTCACTTACATTGATAATGATGATCAGATAAAAAGATTATTGGACCAAAAAATTGCCCAGGTTGTGGTTGTTTTTCCCAAGGACATGTCCAGAAAATTATTGTCCAAGCAGGAAGTAAAAGTTCAGTTTTTAATTGATGGCGTGGATGGAACTTCGGCAAACGTTATTAGTCACTATGTTAATGCCGCCACCTACAGCTATTCGCTGCAGTTCACTAAGGAGTATTTGCTGGCAGCCGGTAAAAAAATGGTTGTGCCAATCGATTTGCAGCCGCGCTTTTGGTTTAATCCTGATTTGCAGTCAATACGTTTTCTTATTCCCGGTCTGATGGCAATGATATTGATTATTACTGCGGTTATTTCAATCTCGCTCTCCATTGTGCGAGAAAAGGAACGGGGCACGATTGAACAGATCAATGTTTCGCCGTTATCTTCAATTGAATTTATTATCGGCAAAACAATCCCCTACATCGTAATATCACTGATCAATGCCGCTATTGTCTTGCTTGCCGGTTACGTTCTCTTTGGCATAGCTATTAAAGGGGATTTGTTTTTACTGCTGCTCGGAACATTCGTATTTTTGTTTGCCGCCTTGAGCCTGGGCGTATTTATCTCAACAATAGCTGATTCGCAGCAAGTTGCCTTTCAAGCCGCGGTCGTAACGTCATTACTGCCGTCATTCATTTTATCCGGATTTATTTTCCCGATAGAAAGCATGCCGAGTGCTATTCAGCTGTTGACCAATGTTACTCCGGCAAAATTTTATATCGTTATTCTCAGGGCAATTCTTTTAAGAGGCGTGGGAATTTCCGCTTTCTGGGAACAATTAATCTATCTCGCAATATTTGGAGTGATTTTCACAATGCTGGCAATTTTAGTTGATAAAAAATCAAAAAATAAATGAGAGCCATGAAAACGATTTATCAATTCATTATCAAAGAGCTGTTGCAGGTCAGGCGGGATAAAAAAATGCGCGTAGTGATTTTTATCGCTCCCATCCTGCAGCTGATATTTCTCGGCTACGCCGCCAATATGGATGTTAATGTTATTCATACGACTATTTATGATCAGGATAAAACTTCAACAAGCCGGGTTTTCAGCAAACGGTTCGAACAATCGGGATATTTTAAAATAGATTACTATGTGAACGATTACGAGGAAGTAACCGATCTTTTAAATATGGGGAAAACTCTAGTGGCCATTGTGATCCCCAAGGATTTCGAAAAAAAAATAAACAGACGCGAAACGACCCCGCTGCAAACTCTATTTGAAGGATCCGACGGTAATAAGGCATCAATTGCGCTCGGCTACATCCAGGGAATTACGACCGCTTTTTCAAAGAGCATAACCATGGATATAAAGGACAAACTGGGGTTGAAAATCGCCGTGAGCGGTTCACTGATCCCTGAAGTCCGCGTTTGGTACAATCCGGAAATGAAGACACGCAATTACATGCTGCCGGGAATTTTAGGCCTGCTCCTGATGATCTCAACGATCTCCTTGATGTCAATGGCGGTTGTAAGAGAACGCGAGATCGGCACGCTTGAGCAATTGATCGTTACGCCGATAAGGAATTATCAACTTATACTTGGCAAATTAATTCCTTTTACCCTTATAGGCTTTGCTGTTCTATTAATTGTAATGGTGGTAATGACCCAGTGGTTTGGCATCGTCGTGCGTGGCAGCATACTGTTTCTTCTTTTCGCCTCATTGCTTTTTGTTCTGTCGAATTTGGGTATCGGTTTATTTATTTCAACAGTATCCAAAACCCAACAACAGGCAATGATGGCCTCTGTGTTCGCCGTAATGATGCCCATGATTTATCTTTCCGGTTTTGCTTTCCCGATAGAAAACATGCCGCGGATCGTTCAATATGTGACCTATTTAATACCTTTGAAATATTACATTATTATCCTGCGCGGCATTGTGCTGAAGGGAATCGGTTTTTCATCCCTTTGGTTTGAGACTTTAATGCTTTTTGCCATGGGCGTAACTCTCTTGATATTAAGTTCGTTAAGATTCAGCAAAAAATTGGAATAATAAATAACAATAAAAAAATAAAATGAAGCGGGATAGATGACATTGCCGGTCTTTTTTTATTTTTAGAGTTTGCTGTTTCTTTGCTGCTCCTGACGAAGTATTCATAGCCGCTTTTACGCTTATATGATTTTTCCTTGCGACAAATTATCTGCTATAATAGTGGAGAATTTTACAATAAAAAAAATGGAGAAATAACATGGGCAAAGGAATCAAAAAGGTTTTCGGCAGGGAAATACTGGATTCGCGCGGTAACCCGACCGTGGAAGCCGAGGTGCTGCTGGAGGACGGGGCCATGGGCCGCGCCGCCACCCCTTCTGGTGCTTCCACCGGGGTGCACGAGGCCTGCGAGCTGCGCGACGAGGACACCAAGCGCTACAACGGCAAGGGGGTTCTGCAGGCGGTCGGCCATGTCAACGGCGAGATCGCCGCTGCGCTCAAGGGCAAGGACGCTTTTGACCAGAAGCATGTGGACCAGGTCATGATCGCCCTGGACGGCACCGAGAACAAGGGCCGGCTGGGGGCCAACGCCATCCTGGCCGTGAGCCTGGCCGTGGCCCGCGCCGCCGCCGCCAGCGCCGGACTGCCTCTGTACCGCTACCTGGGCGGCGAAAAAGCCAACCTGCTGCCCGTGCCCTGCTTCAACATTTTGAACGGTGGCGTGCACGCCAACTGGCAGGGAACCGACCTGCAGGAGTTCATGATCGCCCCGGTCGGCGCCCCCAGTTTCCGCGAGGCCCTGCGTTGGGGCACGGAAACCTATCACGCCTTGAAAAAGGTTTTGAAGCATGCCGGTTATTCCACCGGGGTAGGTGACGAGGGCGGTTTCGCGCCGGCGCTGAAGTCCAACGCCGAGGCGGTCGAACTGATCCTGCAGGCGATCGCCGCGGCCGGCTACAAGCCCGGCGATCATATAGCCATTGCCCTGGATCCCGCTTCCAGCAGTTTTTACGAGGATAGGTATTATCACCTGCGCACTGAAAAGCGCAAGATCGACTCAAAGCAGATGGTGGCCATGTGGGCCGACTGGGCGAAAAAATATCCGCTCGTGGTCCTGGAGGACGGCCTGGCCGAAGACGACTGGGAAGGTTGGAAAATGTTGAACCTCGAGATCGGCGCCAAGGTTGAACTGGTGGGCGATGACCTCTTTGTCACCAATGTCAAGCGCATTGAGCGCGGCATCAAGGAAAAGGCGGCCAATGCCGTGCTGATCAAACTGAATCAGATCGGCACCTTAAGCGAAACCGTGGCGGCCATCGAAATGGCCCGTGCCGCCGGCTGGGGGGCCATGGTCTCGCACCGCAGCGGCGAAACGGTCGACAGTTTCATCGCCGACCTCACCGTGGCCATGGCCACCGGGCACCTGAAGACCGGCGCCCCTTGCCGCGGCGAGCGGGTGGAAAAATACAACCAACTGCTGCGCATCGAAGCGGATCTGGGCGCGACGGCGGTATATGCCGGCCGCAACGCTTTTGTCCGTTGAAGCGTAAGGGTTTGATTCATCAAACCCCTGGCACCCTGGAACGCTATTGATCGTGAATAACGAATCGCCAAAAATCAGCAGCAATTTCCGGAAAATGTACGCTTTCAAGTTCCTGGGCGAATTTTACCTGATCGCCCCGGTACTGATCCTGTATTACACTGCCAACGGCCTGAATTCCACCCAGATCTTCACGATCCAGGCCGCTTTCCATCTGTCGGTCCTGCTGCTCGAAGTACCTTCCGGATACCTGGCCGATGTCATCGGCCGCCGGAAAACGCTGATCGTAGCGGGGATTTTCATGCCGCTGGGCCTTGCCGTCTACACCATCGGCCGCAGCTTTCCCGTTTTTGTCCTGGCCGAACTGACTTTGGCCGTAAGCATCAGCATGCGCTCGGGCTGCGATTCGGCGCTGATCTACGACAGCCTGCGCCAGCTCGGGCGCCAGGGCGAATACAAGCACATTGAAGGCCGGGCCGTCCTGTTCACGCGCACGGGCACGGCGCTGTCATCGGTGGCCGGCGGCCTGCTGGCAACGGTCTTCCTGCGCCTGCCGTTCCTGCTCAACGCCTTCTCCACCGTGTTCATGCTGCCGCTGGCCCTGGCCATGGTTGAGCCCGAGCGCGAAAAATGCCCCGGAAAAGATCCCCTTCGCGATATCCTGCGCATCTGCCGCTTCTGCCTGAGCCAGGCCCAACTCCGCCCGCTGGTCCTGTTTTCCGGACTGCTCATGGCCTGCCAGCTTGCCGGGGTGTGGGCCTACTTTCTCCATTACCGGGAGCTGGGCATCGGGGTGGCGTGGTTCGGCATCCTGTTCGCCGTCTTCCAGCTGGCCGGCGCCTGGGGCGGTTCCCGCTCCCACCGTTTCTGCGAGCGCTTCGGCACGAAACTGCCGTTGTTCCTGGCTTTGCTCAGTCCGTTTTTCTTCATTGGCCTGGGCCTTTTTCCCAGCCCCTGGCTGCTGTTCCTGGTCCCGGCCAACGCTTTTTTGTGGAACCTGGCCTACCCGGTGCTGATGGAGCGACTGAACCATGCCGCGGGTTCCGATGTCCGGGCCACGGTGCTCTCGGTTGCTGCCATGGCCGGCAGCGTGACCTTCGTGATCATCTCACCGCTGTTCGGGCGCCTGGTCGACGCCTTTTCCCTGTCCGCAGCCTTTGTTGCCCTGGGCGGATTTTTCCTCCTGGCCGGAGTGCCGCTGCTGGTCTCGATGCTGAGGCACTGGCAGGAGGGGTAG
This sequence comes from Chrysiogenales bacterium, assembly GCA_004525465.1. GTDB lineage: Bacteria > Acidobacteriota > Aminicenantia > UBA2199 > UBA2199 > UBA2199. The sequence goes on from SPCN01000001.1 coordinate 27,680, forward strand.
GGGATGAATCTTTTCTTAATTGAATTATTGCTTTATATTTTGCATACTATGAACAATTCGACAGGGAGGCGTTGATGAAGGATCTGACATACTCAATCGCCAACGAGGTGTTCGCCCGCTTTCCCGAGTACCGGCGCGGGGTAGTCCTGGCTTATGAGGTAAAAAACGGTGATTCCTCCCCGGAATTGGTCGAGATGCTGCGCCGGGAGGAGGCGCTTGCCCGTGAGCGGCTGAACGCGGAAACGCTGACCGCGGAACCGCGCCTGGCCTCCTGGCGCGAAGCGTTCCGTCAACTGGGCTACAAGCCCGGCGATAACCGCCCTTCGATCGAAGCGCTGCTGCGCCGGGTGCTGCGCGGCCAGGAGCTGCCTGCCATCAACGCCCTGGTCGACATCGGCAATATCGTCTCCCTGCGCCATCTGCTGCCCGTGGGCAGCCACGCCATCGATGTCCTGGCGCAGGATATTGCGTTGCGCCCGGCTTCAGGCGGCGAAGAATTCGTTGCCTTCGGCTCGGAGGCGATCGAAAACCCGCTGCCCGGGGAATTCGTTTTTGTCGAGGGAAGCAAGGTCCTGACCCGGCGCTGGATCTGGCGCCAGGCCAATCATACTTTGACCCTGCCGCAAACGACTGCTGTCGAATTCAATCTTGATGCCCTGCCGCCGCTCGCGGCAGCGGACCTGGAAGCTGCCGCCAAGGATGTGAAGGACCTGGTCGAACGTTTCTGCGGCGGACAAACGCGTTTTGAAATCCTTTGCCGCTGTCAGCCGTATATGAAACTGTGAGGCGACCCATGGCTGGCAATGCGGGAACATCATAATTAAGCCGGAAAGGAGGTTATACAATGAGCAGTCCGTCAATCAAGTTATACCGCCTGCGCGGTATCTTTGTTGTCTATTTTGTTTTGAAATCCGTCGTCGGGGCCGTTGTGGCCACGCTCGTCCTGAAACCGTTTCAAAGCGGTGACTTCGGGCGGTTCGGCTGGCGCGGATTACCCTCCGGCTCTCTGCTGTTTTTCAGCCTGACGGTCGCGGCCGTGATCCTGATTATTGCCTGGCGCATCTTCGGCCAATTGCTGCTGCGCAAGAACTGGGCGCGGGTGCTGCTGCTGGTCGTAGCCTGGCTGACGGTCTTGAGTGCTGTTTTCAGCCTGCTGGCCTCGGCGCAGATCGGCAACCTCAGTTCATGGGCTGCCCATTGGCTTCCGGATCTCGATTGGCAAAAACTGATGAGCTTCGACCGCGTACAGAAGGTTTTCGAACTCCTGTTCTGGGGCTACCTGATCTCGGTCCTGCAATTCGATAGCGTGGTCAGAGATGAGTTTTTCCCCCATCCGCCCGCCGGCGATGCTGGTAACTAAGGGATTTGCCGGCTGTTGCGCCTGATGATTTGGGTGGGCGATCGCTTAGCGAGTGAATAACTGGCGAGTTAAAAATATTTTTTATCGTAAGGAGGAATTAGCATGAAAAGAAGATGCTTTGTGGAAAAAGCCGGATGCGGATTGGTGGGCATGGCTGTTGGTGCTCCGCTGCTGGCCGGTTCCGGGCAACAGCAGGCAACGCCGGCAGCAACACCCGAAAAACCGCGGCGCTACAAAATTGAAATTGAAATTGTTGAAGCCCGTCCTGACAGCTGGTGCCACAAGAAGGGCGACAAGTTCGCTTACCCGGCCGACATGGGCAAGATCTGCCCCTGGCTGCTGGGCAGCATGCATGATTTTATCATCCTGCTGCAAAAAGGCGTCACCCTGCCCTGGAAATATAAGAATACTCCCTATGAAAAAGTGATCGATCCCCAGGGCGTGACCACCGAGTTCGTCCGCTGCCCCGATCCCACTTCCGACCTGGTGGCCAGGATCACCCGCACGTGCCAACCATAGAAATCAGGGTGGGCCGACCATGAAAGCAATCAGGAAAGTCAAAGAGGTCAGGCCGAGCGTTCCCACCCTGGAAGGGGCCGGCGTCCGGCTGCGTCGTGCTTTCGGTTTCGAAAACGCTCCCGGGCTCGATCCCTTCCTGCTTCTCGACGATTTTCATTCCGACGATCCCGACGATTACCTCGCCGGCTTCCCCTGGCACCCGCACCGCGGCATCGAGACCATCACCTATGTGCTGAAAGGGAAGATCGAGCACGGCGACAGCATGGGCAATCGGGGCGTGATCGGAGCGGGCGACGTGCAGTGGATGACCGCCGGCTCGGGCATCATCCACCAGGAGATGCCCCTGGAAACCGAGGACAGCGTGCTGCAGGGGTTCCAATTGTGGGCCAACCTTCCAGCCGTAGACAAGATGATGACGCCGCGCTACCGCGATGTAAAAAGCCGGCAGATCCCGGTGATCGACCGGAAGAACGGCGTGAGGATCAGGCTTGTCTGCGGCAGCATCGATGGCGTGGCGGGTCCGGTGCAGGGGATCCAGACAGGTCCCGAATTCCTTGACGTCGAGGTCCAGGCCGGAGCAGGATTCAGCCAGCCGCTGCCGGCGGGTCATACTGTTTTTGCCTATGTTTTTTCCGGACAGGGGCATTTCGATCTCCTTAAAAAGACTTTGATCGGTCCGGAAAACCTGGTGATCTTCGGCGACGGTGACGGACTGGAAATAACCGGGGGAGAAAAAGGTGTGCGCTTCCTGCTCGTTTCCGGCAAGCCGTTGCGCGAGCCGCTGGCCTGGCGCGGCCCCATCGTCATGAATACGGAGTCGGAGCTGCGGGTCGCCTTCAGCGAATATGCCAACGGAACATTTTTAAAGCACAAGGCCGTGCTGGAATGATATCACGTTTCCCTGGATGATTCGCTAAGGGAGACCGCGCTTTTTTATGCGGAGGAAATGGCCATGAAAGAGACACTGCAAACGTTGGTCGGCAAGCAGGTCGTCGTCGACACCCGCTCGCCCTGGATCTACATCGGCCGGCTGGAGTCGGTGCAGGCTGACAGCCTGCTGCTGCGCGACGTTGACGTCCACGACAGCGGCGAGACCTCTACCCCCAAGGAGCGCTATGTGCTTGATTCCAGCGACTCGGGTATTAAGGCCAACCGCCGCTCGGTCTACGTCAACCTGGAATACGTGGTCAGCGTTTCCCTGCTGTCCGAGGTCATTAAGTTCTAGCGCCGTGAAAATCTGGTACCTCTATTTGGTTCGCTGCGGCGACGGCAGCATCTATACGGGTGTCTCCACCGATGTGGCCCGGCGTTTGGCCGAGCACCGCAGCGGCCGGGGCAGGGGCGCGCGTTATTTGCGCGGCCGCGGCCCGCTGCTCATGGTCCGCAAGATCCGTATCGGCGACAAAAGTACCGCATATAAACTGGAATGGCGGGTGAAGCGATTTTCCCGCGCCGATAAAGAAGATTTAATAAAAGGAAAAATCAAATTAAATGAATTGCGCAAAAAAGTTGCTCTAAATTGAATGAAAGTTTTCAGGAATTCCGGGACACTCAGCCGCCGGAGGTCTGCGGGAAAGCGGTGTTGGAATAGAGGTACTCGACCTTTTCCTTGTGTTTCAGCTCCTGGTTGGCCATTTGCAGCAGCATATCCCTGACTTCACCGCCGGGCTGCGCCTCGGCCAGGCCCTTGTAAAAATTGTATGAATTCCATTCGCGGTGGGCGGCCACCAGGTAAACCTCGCTGCTGTTCATGTTTTTCTCAAGGTCTGGCTTGTCGGCGTACTGGGCGATATGGTAGTCGATGGGCGCGTCCATGGCCAGGGCGACAAATTTTTTCTCGCCTTTGAGATAGGCCAGCAGGAATTCCTTGTGGGCGAGCTCCTGGCCGGCCAGGTATTGCAGCGTCTCCCTGGCCAGGGGATCTTCCACCAGGTCGAACAGGCCGAGGTAGAAGGCCCGGGCCTCTTCTTCGTTTTTCACCGCTTTTTCGATCAGGTTCTTCAAGCTCTGCGCTTCCATGGTCATACCTCCACTTGTATTTTTGCATCATAGCAGAAGAATCCGCGGGATTCAAACCGCCGCCGGCTTTGGCCGTGCATCAGAAATTGAGCAGGATCGGCCGCGGCTTGAGCACGTGGCCGATCAGGGTCAGGCCGCTGTGGCGCACGATCTCCAGGGCCTTGCCGGTCAGGGTGGTTTGGGAAACCAGGGCCGGCATGCCGGCATGCAGCACCTTCAGGGCCATTTCCGCCGAAACGCGGCCGGTGATGAAAAGGGCGGTGCGGGCGAAATCAGCGCCGTGGACAAGCCCCCAGCCGATGACCTTGTCCACGCTGTTGCTGCGGCCGATGTCTTCCCGGCTGACCAGGATGCGCTGCTCCCGCATGTCGACCAGCATGGAGCAGTGGATGCCGCCGTGCTTTTTGAATAGGGGCGTTCGCCCGGGCAGCTGCTCCATCAGGCGGATCGCCTGCGGCAAGGTGAAATCGTAACACCTGGACACCTTGGGCAGATTGTTGAACAGGTCGGGTTGCACATCGCCGCCCGAGCAGGCAACCACCTGGACCGGGTGGTAATGCTCCAGGCGCGGCGCGGCCGAGGGCCGCAAACGCACCAGGGCCCGGTCGGCCTGGATGCGCAGAGCGGCGGCATCGCCCGGGGTCTGCAGCAGGCCCTGGGAGAAAAGCCAGCCCAGGACCAGTTCCTTGCGGTCGACGGGCGAGCAGCTCAGGCGGCTTAAGGGGCGACCGTCGACCTCGATGGTCAGCAAAACCTCTTCGGGCAGAGGCACCAGCCCCGTTTCCCGGCGCTTTTCAGGAGTCGGATTTTTTTTCGTTCTGCAGGTAGGCATGGTATTCCTCCAAGGTGTTCAAATTCTTGAGCCATTTTTGCCCGTCAATGGGCACGAAGCCGGTGCGGCAGGTCCGGAACAGGGACGATATCCTCAGGTCCCCGGTACTGATCTGTCTTTCGATGGCCGCGATGATGCTGCGGTGATAAAAGGCAAAAAGCGGTTCGAATTTTCCGTCTTGATAACGCGGGACCACGATCTCATGTCGCGGCGACCGGGCCAGGATCATTTGCACGAATGGAATATGGATGACGGGAATGTCGCAGGCCAGGATGAAATTGCCGGCCTGGGGCGAGGCGCGCAGTGCCGACAGAATGGCCAGCAGCGGTCCCTGGCCCGGCGCTTCGTCCACAATGACCGGCAGTTCCAGGAAAGCGAATTTGTCCTTGTTCCCGGCGCTGATCATAATGCTGTCGAAAATGGGGCGGAGCTGGGTGATGATCGTTTCGATCAAAGGCCGGCCGCTGCTATCCAGGAGCAGGGACTTTTCCCGGCGCATGCGCCGGCTGCGCCCCCCGGCCAGGACGATGGCCGCGACCGCATCGGGATTCATGGAATCTCGAAAACCTCAGGAACCTGGCTGGATTTTGTCTTTGCTGATGAAGCCTTCTTCCAAACCGTCCGACTTTTTCTTTAAAAAAGTGACCAGGAATTTTCGCTGCTGCTGGTCCAGGGTATTGAACCTGGCACCGACGGAAAAGAGCAGGCCTGGCGCCAGGGCGGAATACTTTTGTGGGTCAAAAGCGGCGACTTCGGCGCGGCTGATCTCGATTTCGAAATCCTGCTGGCTGCCGTCGGAGTTGGGGATCAGGTATATCTTGTACGTCGAGCCGATGACCGGCTGAAAATTGCAGATCAGGTTGACGCCGTCGATGCTGATGTTGTTGACCAGGAAGCTGACTACGTTGTACAGCTTGCCTTTCATTTCCTGCAGAACGTCGTAGCGGGTGTTTTTTCTTTTTTCCATGCTGCACCTTACCTTGAAGTGATCAATCATATTACCACAAAAAATATTTTTAGCAACTGTCGGGCGCGGCAATTTTTCAGGTCCAGGCCCGGGAGGCGGCTGCCATGCGAAATTGTCAGCCGGCTGCTTTGCTGATATACTGATACAGCCAGGGGAAAACAAACATGAAGAACCGCGATCTGTCGTTTTTGCAATCCAAGCCCAAGTTCACAGAGCTTGACGCGGCCGCCATTGTAAAAAATGTGTATGCGCTGCCGGCAATGGCCCAACCTCTTCCCAGCGAGCGTGACCAGAATTTTTTAATGAGCGCTGCGACCGGCGAGCGCTATATTCTGAAAATTGCCAACGCCAAAGAAGATCGGATCCAGTTGGAAACCCAGAATCAGGCCATGTGCCATTTAAAAAATCATTTGTCTTTTTGTCCGCAGGTCGTAGCCGCGAAAAACGGTGAGTTTATCAGCGAAATCACTTCCCCGGCCCGGGACAAGCATTTTTTGCGACTTGTTTCTTACTTGCCGGGCCGACCGCTGGCCAATGTCAAAAGGCATAGCCCCGGCCTTTTGAGCGATCTGGGCCGCTGTATGGGTGAGATCGACAAGGGCCTGGCTGATTTCGATGCTGCCGGCGCCCACCGGGATTTTTACTGGGACCTGGCCCAGGCCCCAGCTGGCATTGAAAAATATCTTCCGCTTATAGAAGATCCCCTGCTCAAAAAGCTGATCGAAGCAGGCAGTGCCGATTTCAACCGCCAGGTCGGCCCCTTGTTGCCGGATTTGCGCCGCAGTGTGATTCTAAATGATGCCAATAATTACAATGTCCTGGTCGGCGGCGGCGGCGACCTTTTTACAAAAGACCAGCAGGTGGTCGGCATAATCGATTTCGGCGACCTGGTCTACAGTTACACGGTCGGCGATCTTGCCGTGGCCATGGCTTACGCTGTCCTTGATAAGCCCGATCCGCTCGCCGTGGCCGCTCAAATTGCCGCCGCTTATCACGCCGTCTTTCCCCTTGAAGAATCGGAAATGGCCGTTCTTTTCGACCTGGCGCGCCTGCGCCTGTGCCTGAGCGCCTGCCTGGCCGTTAAGCAGCAAAGCCAGCGGCCAAAGGATGAATACCTGTCCATCAGCCAGCAATCGATCCGCCGCTCCTTGCCGCAATTGTTTCGCATCCAGCGGCGTTTTGCCGAAGCCAGGATCCGCCAGGCCTGCGGTTTGCCCCCTTTGCCAAAGGCCGCTGCGATCAGGGAGTGGCTGCGAAAAAATAGAAAAAACATGGCGGCGGTCTGCGGCCATGATCTACGTCATGAACCGCTTTTGATCTTTGATTTGGGCATCGCCAGTCACCATTTGGCTGGAGATTGCGAGAACAACCTTGAGCCCGATCTCAGCAAGCGGCTCCGGGCTGCCATGGACCAGGCCGGGGTGAAGATCGGCATCGGCCGCTACAACGAAGCCCGTCTGCTTTATACGTCGCCTTTGTTTGCCGGGAACGATCTCTTTGCCGAAAACAATCGCACCGTGCATTTGGGCATGGATGTATTCATGGCTGCCGGGTCAGCGGTTTGCGCCCCGCTGAGCGGCGAAGTGTTTGCCTGCGCCCGCAATCAGGCGCCTCTGGATTACGGGCCGGTGATCGTCCTGCGCCATCAAACCGGAGCCGGCGAGCCTTTCTTTACGCTGTACGGCCATCTGAGTCTTGATTCGCTGGCAGGGTTGCAGACGGGACAGTTGGTGAAAAAAGGGCAGATCATCGGCAGGATCGGCAATGCCGATGTCAACGGCGGCTGGACGCCCCACCTGCATTTTCAGATTATACTGGATTTGCTGGAAATGGGCGGCGATTTTCCCGGGGTGGCCGCCGCCGCTGATCGGGAATTGTGGGGCGCGTTTTCTCCCGATCCGAACCTGATCCTGGCTGTTCCGGAAAAGCTGTTCCCGGATCCTGAACCGACCAGGGTCGAGACCCTGGCTTCGCGGCGGATGTCCATCGGCGCCAGCGTGAGCCTCAGTTACCGGGAACCGCTCAAACTGGTCCGCGGCTGGATGCAATACCTTTTTGATGAAAACGGACGCCGCTACCTGGACGCCTACAACAACGTCCCC
>SPCN01000476.1 GCA_004525465.1 Chrysiogenales bacterium
ACCAGCAGCCCGCAGCCGCCGATCTCGTCCATGAGCCGGCGCAGGGCCCGGTCGGTCAGGCCGGCCATGGGAGCCAGGACCGTGGGCTGTTCCAGGGATAATTGGCCGATCTTCAGCATGGGTTGATTATACCACGGCTTAGCTCAGTAACGAGTAACAAGTAACAAGTGACGAGGAAGAAAAAAGACGAGATTCGATTTTCGAGGTTCGAGCTTCGTTTTATGTTTTTCTTGTCACTCGTTACTTGTCACTTGTCACTACTTACTGAGCGCAGAAAAGTACCTGGTAAAAACCTCGAACTCGGCAGATGCCAGTTCCTGCAAATGGCCCTGGATATGACGAATGGTGCGGGGGATGTAGCGCCCATAAGCCGGATGTTGGCATTCATGGGTTTGATAGGCGAATGTGCCCAGGGCCTTGATGTTGCGCTGCAGGGCGGTCAAACGCAGCTGCCTGAGCTCATTTGTCGCCGACTCGTGTCCTGACAACAGAAGTTCCCGGAAGCGGCCCAAATCCAAATAGGAATCGAAAGCCAGGGAGACCAGGTCATAATGGCGCGGGGCGAGGAGGGAATCCTGGAAATCGACGATCACGATCCCGCCTTCATGAACCAGCAGGTTGCGCGAGTGGAAATCACGATGGGCAAAAACGCATTCCGCTTCCAGGCTTTCGATCAGCATGGTCAGCAAAGCGCCCAGATCCGCCGCGGTGCAACCGCGAACGGGATAGCGGGGAAAAAAATAACGCAGAAAAAAATCCATCTCCCATTTTTGCCGGGCCCGATCAAGGCGGGCCGTGGCCAGGGCCGGAGGTATGGCAGCAAGCTTGTCCAGAATATCCCGGCAGGCGCTCAGCAAGCGGCGGCGTTCGCCCATGCTGCTTGCACGCCAGGCCCGCTGCAAAAGAAGATCACCGGCATCCTCCTGGATCACGACCTGGTCATCAAGAATTGCTTCGATGCCGGGAACACGCAATCCGTGGTTGCGGTATATTTTCTGAACCGTGCGGAACCGATCCACTTCTAGGCGCGAGGGTTCGGGATAGACCATGGCCACCAGAGATTTCCTCCCCCAGCTGATGCGATAAAAACACCGCCGCGAAGCCTCGGAGCGGATGCGACTCAACTCCGCCCCGGGCCGGTGCGCGATAAAATTCAGCAGCGACTCGGGTAAATTTATCACCTTGAACATGAGTATTCGATCCATATTGATTATCGCATAAGTGCCCCGAGGCCGCAATTTGCCCTGATCATTTTTTTTGTAACCTTTTTGCCAAAACCCGGTATTCCTTTTATAATGGAAAAAAATCGTTTGCAAAGGAGCGCTAATGCCGGACGATGAAAAGGTAATGGCCCAGGTGCGGGAAGGCCGGGTGGAAATGCTGGCCATTTTGTTCGAGAGGCACCATGTCCGCCTGTTCAATTTTTTCCTGCGCCTGACCGCCAATCGCTCCGCGAGCGAGGACCTGGTGCAGGAGGTTTTTTTGCGCATACTCAAATACCGGCACACCTACCGCGGTGAAAGCAAGTTCACCACCTGGATGTACCAGATCGGCCGCAATGCCCACATCGACCAGCTGCGCGCCCGCCGCCCGGAAATCTCCATCGACGAGGTCTGGGAACAGGAACCCAGCTCGCAACCGCTGCCGCCGCAAAAAGCGGAAAGCGAACAGGAGACCGATCTGTTGGCCAGGGCCATGGAAAGGCTGCCGCTACGCAAACGCGAAGTGCTGCTGTTGGCTCGCTTTCAGAACCTGAAATACCAGGAGATCGCTTCGCTGCTCGCCTGCAGTGTGGAATCGGTCAAAGTACAGGTGCATCGCTCGCTTAAGGACCTGCGCCGGCACTATCTGGACTTGCAAGGAGGAATCCAATGAATTGCCAGGAAATGAAGAAAATGATGCCAGATCTGCTCCAAAATGGTCTGGAAAGCGGCCAAGACGAACACTACAGGGAACATCTGCACTCCTGCCCCGAATGCTGGCAGGAATGGCAGGATTTGCACGAAACCTGGACCCGCCTGGGCATCCTCCCCGAAGAGCAGCCCGG
>SPCN01000449.1 GCA_004525465.1 Chrysiogenales bacterium
CAGCGTTTGCAGCAGTTTTTCCGCTTTCAGGGGATCGTCCCTGATCCATGATTTGGCGGAATGGAGTGTATTGCTGATGAAGTGCGGGTGAATCTGGCTTTTCAACAGTTCCTTTTCCAGGCGCTGGGAGCGATTGCGGGCGGCTTCATAAAATCGGTTTTGCTCTCGAATCTGCCGGCTGATGGACAATATGACGCTGGGAATGAAGCAAAGCGAGAGCGGCAAAACAATGCGCAGATCGGGTTCAGGTAAAAATTGAAATATCACTTTCAGCTGCCCATACAGAGTCGGGAGGGATACTGCAAGGAAGCCAATCAGGGCAATCAGGCTTCCGGCTTTTCGCCGAGTCACCGCATAGACCAGCAAACCGATCGCATAACACATCAAGGCCGTGTCTCGCCATTCGATTCCAAAAAGATAGCGGATTTGAAAAATATCGATCAGCAAAGGCAGCAGGATGACCACCGGGATGTGGATCCGTTTTCGCGGAATGTCAAAATGCTGAATAAAGAAAATATTCAGAAGAATTCCGGCGCACAAAAACACAAGATAGCGGAAAGCAAACAGGAAGGTTGAAAATAAAATATCCGCATTGAACACTTCAAGCAGGGGATTAATGGCCAGATAGAGCGTCAATAACAAACTGTAAATTGCAAAAACGAGGAAGGCCCGGTGCCTGCCTCCTCCCAGAAACAAGGCCAGGCTCAGAAATGTCGAAATCAGGTAAATGCCCAGCCAGAGATATTGCAGGTGCATGTCCTTGGCTCTGGCAAGAAGCCAATCGGCATGGTAGGCCAATACCGCCCAGAAACCCCGCGGCCGAAGACTCTGGTGAAAATTCGAGTAGCGGATGGCGAGCAGATGCGGTCCCGGCGCGGTCAGCTTACGCGGGAGCTTGATCATGAAAGCGACCTGGCCAGGAATTTCATCTTGCTCACTGCGCCCGACCCGGCCGTTTTCCCCCACGCGCACACCATCCCAATAGACATCGAAGGCAACGGGAAGTTTGGAAAATCGGAGCACCAAGACATCAAACGGATTCTGTGTCCCGCTCAACTCAATATGGGCTCTCAGCCAGCGCACTCCAGCCTGGGCATGCGGAAGCTGGTTCGGACTGCCGGCCGGCCAGCCCGAATCGTCGAATCCCGGTTTTCTCCACTCCGGATCATCCCCGTCCTGCATCCGCCATGCCCGCATCAGCTGTATGTCCCGCGCATTCAAATTGAACGGAGTTGTCACTGCGGCATTTGAGGAAATAGGTGAAGCCATGGCAATTATAACGGGGAGGGAAAAAAGGACCAATAAAAATACGCGGACTGCGAAAAACTTCCCGGAAGAAATCCCTTTCGACATGCTGAAGAATGAGCGTCAGTACAGTCGCTTTGCAGCCTGCATCAGCCGGCGGCGTTGGGGTCCTTGAGGATCAGGATATTCCGGTCGGGATCCTCGTTCAGGTACTTGATCGGAATCTTGGCCCCGACTTCGAGCTTCAGGCGGATGGCCAGGTCGGAGCTGACGTTGTTCTTGCGTCCGATGCGCTCGACACCGCTGCCGTCGCGGAACTTGAACTCGACGATGGAATAGATCGGCTTGTTATTGACCAGCATGCCGTAGTTCTTGTCCAAGAAAGTGATCGTCGCTTCGGTCGGCACGCCCATGGCGAAAATTTTCTCGGCCAGGGCTTTGTTTTTTTTAGCCTTGCCACGGCCGCCGAAGAACAGGATGGCGCCGATGACCATGAAGACCAGTCCCAGGCCGCCGAAGACGAACATGTTGATGCTTGCCGCCCCGAACTGCACGTTACCGGAAAGCAGACCGCTGACCAGGCCGATGCCGCCGCCGACCAGGAAAAAGATCAACCCGAACAAAAACAAAAAACCACCGATTAAAATGCCCATGCTGTTTTCTCCTTGCGCTTATTTTGACCACGGAAACGTAGACCCCTCATAATGTTCATTGTAAACAAGATAAACCAAACCGTCAACCGCGGCGCGGCTATTTTTTTACGGCGAAATAATTGAGGATGCGCTTGAAAAGGTTCTCGGAAATCTTTTTGCCGGCTCCGTCGCGGGCGGCGGTGCTTTTTTCACTGAAGAGCTTCAATTCAGCCTGGCGACGCGTGATCACGGCCGAAAGTTTCCGTGCCAGTTCCTCGTTCATGCCGATG
>SPCN01000407.1 GCA_004525465.1 Chrysiogenales bacterium
ACCGCCGATTCCAGACGGGAAGCAATATTGACCGTATTGCCCAAAACGGTGTAATCAAGCCTCTTTGGCGAACCGAAGTCACCGGAGATCAGTTTGCCGGAATGGATGCCGATACGCACCTGGATCTGGCTGTCCGTCGCCATCTGGGCGTTGAGAACGTTCAGTTTTTCTATCATTTCCAGGGCGGTGACAATGGCCATTTCGGCATGGTTGACAAATTCCAGGGGAATGCCGAAAACGGCCATGATGCCGTCGCCGATGAACTTGTCCAAAGTGCCGTTGTGTTTAAAAATGATCTCGGTCATTTCACTGAAAAAGTTGTTGAGGAACATACCCACTTCGATGGGGGTCATTTTTTCCGCCCGTGAAGTGAACTTGACGATATCCATGAACAGGACCGAAGCTTCCGACTCGCGGTAGGGCATGAGTTCGCCGCTATTGCTGTCCTGGAATTCCATCAGCCGCGAAACCACGGCCGGTGAGTGGTACCTTTCCAGACGCGAACGCAGCCGGCGTTCGCGGTTCAGTTTTTCCAGGCTATTGATCCCCTCGATGGAGAAGCCGGCGAAGTTGGCGATGATGGACATGATCTCAAGTTCCTTTTCACCGAACACCTGGGAAAAGCTTGTCGTATCGACATAGATCAGGCCATAAATGGAATCCTTTGTCCATATGGGAACCGACATGGCCGAATTGATGCCGTACATGATGACGCTGTTGGAGCTGTCGAAACGAGAATCGCTGCGGGTGTTGGATGACAGGATGGCCACTTTTTCATGGATGGCTTTCAGGGCAATTGTCTTGGAAATATTGACGCTATCGTCTTTTTGGGCCTGCATGAAATACGTGTACTTGAGATGGATATCGTTTTGCTTTTCGTCATAATAAAAAATAAATATTTTTTCAGGGTTGACGAATTTGAATATCAGATCCCCGAGTTTTTGGAAATTCGCCTCGATGTCCTGCGAGGCGATCAGGCTTTTGCCCAGAGCGGTTAAGGAAGCCAGAAAGTTCGGCTCCTCGCTTTTCAGTTTCGGTTTTTTTTCGGGCTTGAGCAATTCATCCAGGGGCACCATCAGGGAGATCTTCTGGTCGTTGATGTCGTGGTAACTCTCCCCTTTGCCGACCGCCAGGAAACTGAGGATGGTCCGGCCGATAGTGATCTTATCGCCGACCTCCAAGGACTTGGACTGGACGCGCCGGCCGTTGACGTAACAGCCGTTGGTACTGTTCATGTCAGCCAGCTTGTAACTTTTGCCCGAACGCTGCAAACGGCAGTGCCGGCGCGACACCGTGTTGTCTTTCAGTTCAATGTCGTTTTTGGGAAGCTTGCCGATGACCACCAGATCTTTGGCCAAGTAAAAGACCTTCAGCTCAACATCGTCCATGTATTCTAACTTAAATTCCATTCGCTCTTCAGACTCCTTTTCATCAGATCGCTTATGGCCTGCCTTACGTCTTTTCCGGCAAAAAGCACCTGGTGCACTTCTCTGGAGATGGGCATGTCGATGATTAGTTTTTCGGCAAGCAAATGAACCGCCTTGGTGGTCTCGACGCCCTCGGCGACCATAGGTGTTGATTTTTCAATCATGACCAACGATTCACCCAGGGCGATCTTTCTTCCCAGCTGGAAATTGCGCGACAGGCTGCCGAAGCAGGTCAGCATCAGATCCCCGATGCCTCCCAGACCCCAGAAAGTTTCCGCTTTGGCCCCCATGCGGATGCCCAGGCGCGAGATTTCCATATTGGCCCGGGTGACCAGCGACGCCGTGGTATTAAAACCGAAACCCAGGCCGTTGACCATGCCAGAGGCAATAGCCATTACATTTTTCAGCGCCCCGGCGACTTCCAAGCCTTGCAAATCGCTGGAGCGATAAATGCGCAGGATCGACGATGAAAAATGGTTTTGCATACGCTTCAGCAGCCCTTCGTTGTCCGAAGCGGCCACCACGGCGGTGGGGTGCTGTTTGGCCAGTTCGCGGGCGAAAGAAGGTCCGGAAAGGGTGAGCCATTGCCGGGAGATCACGGGAGCGAAAACTTCAGCCGCAACCTGGGAAATGGTTTTAAGCGAATCTGATTCAAAACCCTTGGACAGATTGACCAGGACATGTTCATCGCGCAGGACGGATTTCAGGCTTTGCATCACCGTGCGGATGAATTTTGAAGGCACGGCCAGGATCAGGACATCGGCGCGAACCGCTTCACGCTTCAGGTCAGCGCAGGCCTGCAAATTCTCCGCCAGTTCAATCCCGGGCAGGAAGACCGTGTTTTCCCGGGTAGAATTAATGGCGGCAATAACCTCTTTTTCCCTGACCCAGATCCTGACTTTTTTCTCCTGTCGCGCCAGGTAGTCGGCGAAAGCCGTTCCCCAGGAGCCGCCGCCGATAACCAGTATTTTATCCATTTTTATGGAAACT
>SPCN01000252.1 GCA_004525465.1 Chrysiogenales bacterium
AAGCAAAAGCCCAAGAACAGCGGCCGGCAAAAAAATCTTTTTCATATTACCTCCCTGGAAACCTAACCTCTCCCCTTAAATACGATTTTTCCAAGAAAATCTCAGGAACACATGGGAAGATCGGGGACGGTTTCTCAATTTACAATCAATACATATTTGCCAGCACCGTCCCCAAGCTCCTAAGCTCCGCTAAAGACGTCAAGAATACAAGACCGTCCCCTATTCCTGACCCCGATGTGCCCCACGGGCCCCTTGAAAATCCTCCTGATAACGGGTATAAACCGGTCATGGGAAATCTCATCCCCGCCAGTCACCGTTTCCATGCCTGGGCGGCAGCCGGAAGCATGGAATGAAAAGACCGCTGCTGCTCGCGATCGCGCTTCTCGCCTTTTCCGCCGGCGCCAGTGAGCGGGAGACGTTCGTAATCAGCGGCAGGGTGTCGGACTTCAACGGTCGTCCGATAGAAGGTGCCGCCGTTCTCCTGAAAAACAGGGCCTTCGAGAACCTGTACGAAACGCTGTCCGACGGCAGCGGCAACTACTCCCTCGAGGTGAAGAAAGGGGACTATTACTGCCTGTATGCCATCAAGCTGTCGGAGTACCGGGTCAGCAGGCTCGAGTATTGGGCATGGAATGTTCCGGTTTATGAAGACATGGTGATCAATCCCCGGTATGACAGGATGGAGATATACGGGATCAACGTGTTTGAGCCGCAGGTCACTCCCCAGGAAACGTACATGCTGTATTTCCGGCCCATGAGCCTGCGCAAGACGCTGGCGATCGCCTCAAGGCAGGGGGTCGACGAGCGGAAGTTCCGGAACGCCGGACAGACGGAAGGGCTCCTGGACGGGAAGGACAACCTGATCGACATGGCTCCCGCCGCCATCACCGCCGATGAACTGGCAATCGAGATCAACGGGGTGAGGGCGAAAATTGTGGGCATCAACAAGATTAAGGAATATGCCAGGGGCTTTACCATGTTCGGCTACAACGTCCAGGTGCTGAAGCCCGATAAGGCCACGCGGCCGGAATTGAAATACGACAGGATCTCCATCACCCTGCGCTCTTCGGAAACCGGGGAAATCGGCAAGGGAGAAACATTCATCAAGAGGCGATAAGACTCCGCAGCCCTGGCAATCGGGGACGGATGGCAAGAAGGTACCCAATTTACAATCAATGCATATTTGCAAGCACCGTCCCCAAGCTCCCGTGCCAGCCGGGACAACGACCGAGATTGCACCGAGGCGGCTCTACAATACGGGCTTTCTTATGATGTACTTGGCAAGCCTGATTCCCTCGTTTTCGGTTTTGAGGAGAACATAAAGATGCTCGCCTTGCAATGCAAGCGGCCCGAGTCCCCGGAGCCCGGCAGGAAACTCAATGACCGCGTGATAAAGATACTTTCCCTCCGGAGAAAATATGTCAATCTCCTTTTTTCCCGAATTGCCGATGTCTGGAATAAACACATAGACCAGACCCTGCTCATCGGTCGCAATCTTCGTGAAAAAAACCTGTTGATCGGGGATGCCTGCCAACAACTGTTCCTTCATTTCTCTCGGCATTTCCCTGCCTCCGACAAGTCCGATTCCTGCTACCCTGCCTTCCGCATAATGCGGCGGCAATGATTTTCTCTTTCTTCCCTTGATGGCAAATGCCAGCTCACCCTTCCCACGCAAGTCGGTCTTCTTGATCAAATACCTGTCACTTTTTCCAAGGAAAAGCTTGTTCTGATCCAAATGGATGATCAGCCTGGGAAAGATTTCAATGTCATCCATCATGACATGGGCGCGCCCCCTCAGGACATTGGCCGATACGATTAGTTTCCCCTCGGCAACGATCTTGCCCATTACAGTGCCCCCCTTCCTTTTCAGGGACAGGAGCTCTAACTTTTCATAAGCCTGCCTATTATCAATATCCGATCCGGATCGCACCGCAACATACTGATCTCCGCTGATGAAAATCCTGGGCGAAATTTCCGCTTCAAGCTTGAACGAGTTTTGCCAGTTTCCCTTCCTGTCGAAGGCCTGGATCCGGCTGCCCCTATTCCCCATATCCAGCACGTTGATGCGATCCGGCGTGACGTACAGTTCTGATGGATATTCAAGTTGCGCTCCCGCTCCCTCTCCTCCAAAAGAAAACAACAGGTTTCCTTTCGGATCCAGGACAGATATTTCAGCGGACGCCCGGTCCAGCAGGAAGATCTCCCCGGCACGGCCCACGCAAACCTGGACCTTTTTTGCCAAGGGACGAGCATCCAACCTGCTTATGCTCCACACTTCTTTCGGAGCGAAATCCCAGCTGCCCCGTGCGGGCACATCACTGTTTTCCACCACGTCTCCCCGATCGGCCAATATGTCATTCACTTCACCCGCGGAAGCCGGCGCCTCTTTCTGTTCATCGTTCATCATGCTTTTCATCACGGCCTTCATCAAGCCGCCCGGCTCCAACAGCGCGTTGTCGGCGTCGGTGTGGCAAACCAGCATGGTTATCTGCTGCTTGGGGAAATGAGCGAGAAGTGAACGGGTATTGCAAAAACTGCCCTCATGGCCGCAATACAATCCGATCTCAGGATCATCGACCACCATCAGCCCCAGCCCGTAGGATTCATTTCCGCCGGCCAAACGGCACATTTTTTCATAACTTTCTTTTCTCTCAAACAGCCTCCCGGAAGCCAATGCCCGGTAAAACGTGATGAGATCTTCCGCATTGCTTATGATCCCCCCGGCCGCCTGCGCCCAGCCCACGTTGACCTCTTGCCCATCATAAACCTTGTCTTCCATTCTGAAATAGCCATGGGCGATCCCCGGCTGATTGGAGCCGAATGTGCCCGCGGACAGAAAAGTGTTTTTCAATCCAATCCGGTCGAGAATGTTCTCCCGCAGCGACATTGCGTACGATTTCCCGGCGACATTTTCGATCAGTGCGCCCAGCAGGAGATAGTTCGCGTTGTTGTAGTCAAAGCCCGTGCCCGGCTTGAATTTGGGTTCCCCTTTCAGTCGAACGAACTCCAGGACTTCGCGAGCGGTCCGTTTTTTGGCGGGCTCGCGGATCAAATCCTGCCAAAACTCATCTGATTCGGTGGAATCGCCAATGCCGCTCCTGTGACGCAAAGCGTGTTCGACCGAGATTTCCCCGCCATGTTTGATGCCCCCCAGTATGGCTGCCCAATCTGGCGGCAGATAATGAATCAGAGGATCGTGCAATTGCACTTTCCCCTTTTCCTCCAATTGGAGTACCAATACCGCAGTAAATAATTTCGTGATGCTGGCGATGATAAACTTGCTTCGCGGATCGAGCGGAGTCTTTCTGGACAGATCAAAAAAGCCCTCCGCTGCCGCGAAGGCCTCCTTGCCCCCGACATCTACCCGAACGATTGTTCCCAAAAGGTTGTTTTTGCCGTTGAGATACTCACGAACAACTGCCTGTAGCCGTTCGGAAGAATAGGAGTTGCCCTTTTCCAGACCATGCGAGCACTTGCAGGAGGAATTGGCAAGCAAGGCAAAAACACAAACGGGTGCCAGAAGCCATGTCTTGATTTTTTCCGCTTTTCTATCTTGATGATTTTTTGCAGCGGACAGCGGACTCGTGCAAAATGGATTCATCCTGTGCATCATGTCATTCCTCCTGTTTCGGTTTTTCCGATTTCATCGCGCCGGTGATTCCTGCGTTCACCCGGCAAATATCGAAGTCGCGAAATCCCTTTTGTTCGGCCTTTCTTTATAAAGAACAAGGGGAATTCCTTTCGCCGCATGCGCCTTCCTACCGATAGGAACGTATCGGGAAAACCAATTGTTCCCATTTCCCGACGCAGCCACCGCAGTCCATAATTTTTTTTAGGAAGATCGGGGACG
>SPCN01000108.1 GCA_004525465.1 Chrysiogenales bacterium
AGCAGCTCCCCGCAGTTCTCGGCCGCCTGCAGCAGCCCGGCACTCAACTTCTTGTTGCGGCACATCAGCCCGGCCATGGAGTCGCCCAGGGCGGTGACGATGGCCCCGGTCAGGGTAGAGAGTTCGATGATCATGTTGGGCTTCTGCCGCGAAGCCATGATCAGGGCGTCGGCCAGGATCAGGCGCCCTTCGGCGTCTGTGTTGACGATCTCTACGGTTTTCTTGTTGGCATAGGTGATGATGTCCCCGGGTTTGTAAGCCCGGCGGCCGGGCATGTTTTCGGCCAGGGCCGCCAAGCCGATCACGCGGATGGGCAGGTCCAGTTCGGCTACTGTGTTCATGACGCCCAGGATCGCGGCTGCGCCCGCCATGTCGCTTTTCATTTCGTCCATGCTGCTGCCCGGTTTCAAGTTCAGTCCCCCGGAATCGAAGGTGATCCCCTTGCCGACCAGGGCCACGGTTCGAGTATAATTTTTCGGGATATGGGAAAGGGTGAGCAGGGCCGGAGAACAGCATGAGGAGGCGCCCACGGCGAGCAGGCCGTTCAGGCCCAGTTCCTCCAGTTCATGCTGGCGCTGAACCGTGATCTGCAGGTGATTCTTTTCCGCGCTTTCGCTGAAGATCCGGACCAGCGAATCCGGGTTGATCCTGGCCGGGATTTCGTTGATCAGGTCGCGGGCCAGGGATACCTGGCGCTGAATGATCTCGCGGATCTTAAGATCATTGTTGTTCAGGGCGGCCGGCTTTTTGAAAACCAGCTGGATCCTGTCTACCGCCTTGCTTTTTTTCGTTTTGTAGCGTTCGAAACGATAATGGTTCAGGTAGAGGTAGTCGACCAGGTTGACCAGGTAGCCATGGGACGTTGCGCCGGGAGGGATAAAATAAACCAGGGCCTTACTGACACGGTTTTCCCGCAAAAGGGTCATTATTTTGCAGGCCAGTTTGCGGGCGTCGGGCAGTGAATCCCGATGTCCGGCCCCGACCAGCAGGAAGAGCCGCTGCTGTTGACTGGAATGGCAGGCTTGTGCTTCGCCGGCGGCGCCCTTGATTTTTTTATCGCGGTTGAGAAATTTCAGTTCGGGGAATTCCTGCCAGACCGCGACCAGAGGCGTTCCCTTGAAAACGGGAATGACCACGGCGGTATGCTCTTCCGGTTTGTAGCTGTTTTTTTTTACGATCTTCATTTTATTTCTTTTTTTTGTCACTTTGGTCCAGGAAGTGATCAAAACCGAAATGGGAAATTTTCAGCGGCTGCCCATTTTCAAGGACGCGCAGGCGGCGCTGCTTGGTGGTTTTCCCGATTACGTGGTAGATCATCCCGGTTTGGCGCAAGCGGCTTTCCTGGAGCGGGGATATGGCGAAAAGCAGCTGGTAATCTTCCCCGCCGGCCAGAACCAGTTCCTTTTCCGCATAATTTTTTTGCCGGCACAAGCGCCGGAAGTGCGGGGGAACCGGAAGCTTCTCATAATCTATCTCGGCGCCCACGCCCGAGGCCTGGAGCAATCGGGAAAGATCGAGCAGCAGCCCGTCGGAAAGGTCGATCATGGCGTGGGCGTACCTGGCCAGCAGCAGTCCTTTCTCGCACTGGGGTTTGGGACGTTTGTGGAGACGGATGAAGGGGGAATTTTGTTCGCCCGCCAGCAGCAATTTTAGGCCCAGAGCCGATCCTCCGGTTGGGCCGGTAATGGCGATCCAGTCGCCGGGCCGGGCGCCGCTGCGCAAAACCGGTTTTTTGCTTTGGCCGACAATGGTGACGGCAATAAACATTTTTTTTGAACGCGAATAATCGCCGCCGGCCAGATCCACACGCCATTTTTTTGCGGCCCTGCTTAGACCCGAAAAAAAAGCTCGTAATGCTTCGGGGCGCAGTCCATCCGGAAAACCCAGGCCAATGTAAAAATATTGTGCCTGCCCGCCCATGGCCGCGATGTCGGAGATATTTACCGCCAGGGACTTTTCAGCCAATTCGGCGAGAGATAGATCCTGCAGACGGAAGTGGATGTCTTCGATCAAAATGTCGGTGCTAATCAGCTGGAAATATTTGCCGAGCCTGACCACCGACGCGTCGTCGCCGATACCCAGACCGCTGTGGAATGGGAATTTGTCTTTCAGGTAGGCGACGAATTGTCTCTCATCCATTAAAATATATTTTTGACCAGGGCGGCGTTAACCGCCTCTTTGAAGTCATGGATAAATATGAAATTCATTAATCGGATGTGGCTGTCCTTGAGTTCGCTCAAGTCCTTTTTATTTTTTTCCGGCAGGATAATTGTCTTGATCCCGGCCCGGCGCGCGGCCAGCACTTTTTCCTTGATGCCGCCCACCGGCAATACTTTGCCGCGCAAGGTGATCTCTCCGGTCATGGCGATCTCGCGGTTCACGGCGATCCCGGTAAATGCCGAGATCAGCGCCGTGGTCAGGGTGATCCCGGCCGATGGTCCGTCCTTGGGAATGCCTCCCTCAGGAATGTGAATGTGGATATCGTTCTTTTCGAACTTTTCGGCAGCGAGTTGCAGTTGGCCGGATGAGGCCTTGATCAGGCTCAAGGCGGCGCTGGCCGATTCCTTCATGACATCGCCGAGGGACCCGGTCAGGATCAGCGTGCCCTTGCCTGGAATCAGTTTGACCTCGATGAAAAGGATGTCCCCGCCGTAGGGAGTCCAGGCCATTCCGGTGGCCACACCCACCGAGTTTTCCTCCAGCAGCTGGTCGCGGAACAGTTTGGGGATGCCGGCGTATTTTTCCAGGTTGCGGATGGTGATTTTATACAGTTTCTTTTCACCCAGGGCCACTTTGTGAGCCACTTTGCGGCAGATGCCGCCGATCTCCCTTTCCAGATTGCGCACGCCCGCTTCCCGTGTGTATAGGGCGATGATGTTTTTAAGCGACCCGGCGGTGAATTCGATCAAATGCGAGTTCAAGCCGTTGGTTTCGACCTGACGCGGGATCAGGTGGCGACGGGCGATCTCGATTTTTTCTTCCTCGGTGTAGCCGTGGATTTCGATGACCTCCATGCGGTCGCGGAAGGCTGGCTGGATTGGCTCCAACAGGTTGGCTGTGGTGATAAACAGGACCTTGGAAAGATCGAAAGGTACCCCCAGGTAGTGGTCGGTGAAGGAATTGTTCTGCTCAGGGTCCAGGACCTCCAAAAGGGCCGAGGATGGATCGCCGCGGAAATCCATGCCGATTTTATCTACTTCGTCCATCATGAACACCGGGTTGTTGCTGGCGGCGTTCTTCAATTCCTGGATGATCTTGCCGGGTAGCGCTCCGACATAGGTGCGCCTGTGGCCGCGGATTTCGGCTTCGTCGCGCACCCCGCCCAGTGAAATGCGCACGAACTTTTTGTTCAGGGCGCGGGCGATTGACTTGCCCAGGGAAGTTTTTCCCACTCCGGGCGGGCCGACGAAACACAGTATCGGCCCGTGGGCCTTGGAGGTCAGCTTGCGGACAGCCAGATATTCCAGGATCCTTTCCTTTACTTTTTCCAGTCCATAGTGGTCCTGGTTCAATATGCTCTTGGCTCGTTTCAAGTTCATGTTGTCTTTGCTGGCGGTCCCCCAGGGCAGTTCGAACATCCAGTCCAGATAGGTACGGATTACAGAGCTTTCGGCAGATTCGGGGTGCATTTTTTTCAGGCGGTCGATGTTTTTCTCGGTTTCCTTGCGTGCGCCTTCCGACATTTTAACTTCTTCCAGTTTTTTCAGATAACCATTGATCTCGTCGATGTTCTCGGCCTCTTCACCCAATTCTTTTTTGATGGCCTTCAATTGTTGGCGCAGGAAATACTCTTTTTGATTCTTGTCCATCTCGCCCTGGGCCTTGAGGTTGATCTGATTCTGCACGTTCAGCATTTCGATTTCATAATTCAGATATTCGTGGATGTTGCCAAGTCTATTGAGCGAATTCTTTTCTTCCAGGATTCTCTGGGATTCCTCGATCTTCAATTCCAGGTTGGAGGCAATGATATCGGCCAGTTTGCCCGGTTCCTCTATGTTTTCGGCTATGATCAGGATCTCGTTGGAGATCTGTTTTCCCAGCTTGCTGACCTGTTCGAATTTTTTGCGTACATTCTTGATCATGGCTTTGTTTTCCAGAGTCAGTTCGGCCGGCTCTTCGTCTTCCACTGGCACGACCTCGGCCTGCAGAATTTTTCCATCATCGATCAGCGTCCGTACCTTGACCCGGGAAACACCCTGGATGAGCACACGCATGCGGCCGTCGGGGAGCTTGAGCATGCGCACGATCAGGGCTACGGTTCCGGATTGATACAATTGCTCTTCACTGGGGTCCTCCACGTTTATGTCTTTCTGGGTCAGTAGCAGGATCAAGCGGTCGCTGTTCAGTGCCGCATCGACGGCTTTTTTGGATTTGGCGCGCCCGACGTACAGGGGTACGATCATGTAGGGAAAAACCACGATATCGCGCAAAACCAGCACGGGCAGGCTTTCAGGGACCTTGATTTTATCCAATTTATCCTCTTCCTGCCCGGCATGGATGTTTTTTTGTTCTTCGGCCATGCGCCACCTCGTTACTTGATTTCAACCGAAATCTTGGACACGACTTTCTTGCTGACTTCTATGGTCAGAACCCCGCTTTCCATGAACGATTTGATATTGCTGGTATCGAGTGGGAAATCAATGACGATCCTTTTGTAAAAAGTGCCGAACTCACGTTCAAACAGATAGTAGGTCGCGGGATCGTGCTTCAGGCGCGGTTGGTTTTTCACCCCCTTGACGATCAGTTCCTGGTTGTTGAGCAGGGTGATGGCCACATCGCTTTTATCGACTCCGGGCAGCTCCATTTCAATGATCAGGGAATCGCGGGTTTCGACGATATTGGTGTTGGGCTTCCAGTCGATATGGGTGCTGATCCCCGAAGGATAGTTCTTGCTGATCTCTATTTCAAAAAAAGGATAATTTTTTTTTGCCATTCACTCCTCCTTTTTTAAAAGGCTGTGTAATTCGGTCAGGAACTCCTCCAGGCTTTTGAATTCCAGATATACAGAGGCGAAACGTACGTAAGCCACTTTGTCCAGTTTTTTCAATTTTTCCATGATCATGCCCCCGATCTTGAAGGTGGGAATCTCGCGGTCCGAGCGCGAGAAAAATTCTTCGACCTGACGGGCCAGCTGCTCGATCTGCTTGGTCTGGACCGGCCGTTTTTCCAGGGCCCGGTACAATCCTTTGCGGATCTTGTCCATGTCGAACGGTTCGCGTCGACCGTCCTTTTTGACCACCATCAACGGGATATCCTCGATCTTTTCGTAGGTGGTGAATCTCTTGCCGCAATGGAGGCATTCGCGGCGGCGCCTGATATATACTCCGTCCTTGCTTTCGCGGGTTTCGATCACCTTATCGGTGATTTCAGTGCATTGCGGGCAGTTCATTTTTTTTCCTCAATTGGCCAATGATTTTGAAATTCAGGCCTTCACTCCAAAAGGCGATCAGGCCAAGAACGATCGGTGGCAGCAGCAGCAGGAAATGGAACAGGATGGTGAACGCCACAGCTGTTTTTGCCGTGACTCCGAAAAGCCCCACTAAAGCATATTTTGATGCCAGGTCCAGGCTGCCGGCCATGCCAGGAGTGGGTATGGCCGCGGCGACAAAAATAACGGCCAAGAAAGGGATGGTGGATGGCAGGTCCAGGCCGATGCCGGCGAATCCCTGCATCAGCAGCCAATACGAAACAAGGATGATGCCCCAGTGCAGCAGGGAGAAAAAAACCACTTTCGCCATGCTCGCCCAATCCAAGTTCAAATGCAGGGCTTTGACAAACTGAACAACCACTGCTCTTGTCTTGGTGCGAAACCTGGAGGGCAGGATGCGTGATAGCCAATGGATGAGCTTTTCGGTCTTGGGGAAGAATTTTTCAGAATTGGCCAGGGTGATAACAAGGAAGATTGAAAAAACCAGCGGCAAGAGCAGAAAAGCCATTGTTTTTAATTTGATCAGGACGGGCGATGGTTTTCCCAGACCGGAAACCAGATAGAGAACCAGCAGCAGCAAGACCGTGAGCAGGTCAAACAGCCGTTCATTGATAATGGTGGCGATGGCCTGACTTTTTTTGATTTTTTCCTTTTCGGCCAGCATCACCGGCCGGGCTATCTCTCCCAGCCGGCCCGGCAGCAAATAGGAGATCATGAACCCGATCAGGGAAAAATTCCACAGGCTGCGGAAGGCGATACGCTTCTTGAATGGCTTCAGCAGCAGCCCCCAGCGGTATGAGCGTACGTAAAATTGGGGAAGGGACAAGAATACGAACATCAGCGGATAGCGGACGGGGATGGTCCGCCAGATACTTTTTATTTCGTTAAAATTGATATGATTTATGAAAAGCCAGATGAAAAACACCGACAAGGCGCTGATTAGTAGCAGTTTCCAAAGTTTCATGTGCCCGTCATATTATTATGAACCATGGGGAATGTCAATCGGAATCATCCCTGTCAAAGGCCCCGGGGGTGAAATAGGCGCCGTGCTCTGGCAGGAACAGGATAAAGGTCGTGCCGTCGCCTTTTTTTACATCGATCTCGATCCAGCCGGAGTTCTCCTCGATGATCTCCTTGACGGTTGTCAGACCCAGACCGGTTCCTTTTTCGCCCTTGGTGGTGAAATAGGGTTCAAATATCTTGTTGATGATCCTGGCATCGATGCCGGTACCGTTGTCGGAAATTTTGATGCGGATGAAGTTATTTTCCGCCTTGGAAATGAAGATGCGGTCGACCGTGATGCCGATCAATCCTTTTTCGCGCTGGGCCGCCCATATGGTGTCCTTGGCGTTGATGAGCACGTTGAACAGCGCCAGCAGAAATTTTTCCTTGTTCATTAAAACGGTAAATGAGCTATCCGTGAAATTTCTTTCAACATCTATCCTTTTCAGAACGGTTTTCCCAAGCAGATTGAGTACGGTTTCGATGGCGTCCCTTACATTCATGCTCTCTTTTTTCAGCTTCTCCCTTTTCGAAAAATCAAGAATGTCCTTGCCCAGGTGGTAGGCGCGCAGGGCCACATCCTCGATCAGAATGGTGCGCTTGAAATGGGGTTGGTCGGCGCCAACCTCCTTTTTAAGAATGCTCAAATGGCCCAAAAGGCTGGTCATCAAATTGTTGAATTCATGGGTAAAGCGGCTGAGCAGTTCTCCGAGCGTTCCTAGTTTTTTGGCATGAAGCAGCTTTTCTTCCAGTTCGAATTTTTCGCTGATGTCCTCCATCTGCAGCACTGCGGCCGGGGCTCCGGGCAGGGGGATCTTGTAAAGGGTTAAACGCAGGATTTTTTCGCCCCCCTGCTCATGAATCACCGAAAAGTTGTCATAAAAACATGGATTGCCGCTCAACAAGACCTTGAAATAGTCCTCTTTCAAGG
>SPCN01000425.1 GCA_004525465.1 Chrysiogenales bacterium
CCGCCGGCAGGCGGCTGCTTGCAATAACGCTCCGCTTCAGCCTGGGTGGCAAAGTACATGCCGCCCTTGTCCTTGCACTGCTCGGGCGTAGCCGCGAACACCACGCCATCCTTGCAGCACCAGCCTTCAGCCGCGGGCAAAAGCGCCGCGCCGGAAATAACCAGCAGCCCTGCCGCCACGATCAAACCCATGATTCCCAGCCATGAAACTGTTTTTTTCATTTTCCCTCCTGGATACACTCATCCTGAGTCCATTTGTATGATACATAAAGCTTTTTATATAAAAATCTCAATTTTGTCTAGAATTTATTTTATTTTCTCGACTCGAATTGACAATGGTTCCCAGAAATATGATTGGCGGTCTCCAGGGGCAATCGGGCCGGTTGCGCCCTGGTTGGCGCCGGCCGGAATCCGTCCGCCGATCCGGAGCAGCTCCAACTGGTGGAAATTTAATTCAATGCATAAATCTTTTATTCGGATCTAAAACGAGATCCCGAGAAAGGCGAAGGTCTTGAACAAGTGGTAGCGGGCTTTGGCGTCGTCGTTGAATTCGTGGTTGCTGAAGGGCATAAAAAAATTGAGTCCAAGGTTGAAGTCCACGGCATTGAAATATTTTTTATAATGGGTCAGGCGTAAGCGGATGGTCGAATAAAGGCCGTACTGGACACGGTGCAAGATGCTGGCCGTTTCGACTTCCCTTTTGTACTGGCCGCTGACATGGGTGTAATGGTTGCTCAAAAAGATATGGAAGTAAGGCCCGGCCGAAAAATCCAGGCTGAACTTCAAACCGATCCTGGCCAGGTCGACGGGGATGGTCAGCACCTTGCCGAAGCCCATGCCCAAAGTGGTTTTTTTCGTTTCCCATAACCCGTTTTCGATGGGAACATTCACTCCTTTGATGATGTTTCCGAAAATCAAGAATTCCTGGCGGCCGGGCTGGAAAGAGGACAGTACGATCAGGGTATCGCTAAAATCGGGCTTGGGCGTTTGGTCGGCGATGTATTGGCTGGTAAAGACCTTGAGAGTTTCATTGGAATTGAAGGAAAAGGAAACACTCAGGTCGGCGAAAACCGCATTGGTCAAAGCGAGCCCCACGATGAGCAAAAGCATTTTCTTGTTCATTTGTTCCCCCTGATCAGATCGCCTGGACCGAGAGTTTCACCCTGATCTTTTCCCGGTTCAAAGCCAGATCCCTTTTCAGTTCTTCATTGGCGGCGCGTGCTTCGGGCAAGTCCACGGTTTTCTCTTCCACGATCTTTTCCCGCTTGAAAACCTTGGGCAATTGGCTCAACGCCGCCAGGCTGAAGCCGATGCCGGCCAGGTTGAACACCTTGCGCGTGCCGTACAGCGCGGATTTCGCGAAAAGAGACGTTTCTGAATTGTCCATAGTGGAGGTTAGCAGAGTGGATCTTACGACAAAGAAAGCGGCGCCTATCAAGAAATTTTTCAATACGGTTTTTTTAAACAGCTTTTTGTCAAAATGCGTGCGCTGGGAAAGGACAATGGTTTCGCTTTTGCTCTCGGGCTGTAATTCCCGTCCTTTGAGTTTTACTTCGGCGCTCAACGGATCGAATTCTACATCTTCAGGGTAGAGATACTCGAGTTCAATGGTGAAATATTTTTCGATCGTTTTTTCCGGGGCATGGCGCAAGGTCAACATCAGGCGGAAACCATGGCTGGAGACTTTGCAGAAATCGGCCATGATTGGAACAGCCACGCTGCGAACTTCCTTGCCCAGAACGCCCTGGGCCAGCAAATTCCCTTCCCGGCCAAAGAGTTGGAAATTGCAGGGAACCGAAACCTGGAGACGCAACTTCAACTCGCCCGGTGGGACGAAGTAGGCTAATTCGGAATCGGCCGTTTCGAGTCCCAGTTCCCAGAGAACCGGAAAATCCTTCTGCCACGATGTCCTGAATCGCAGGATCTTCTGTCTGCTGCCGGCGGGGAGGAATCCAAGCTTGACATCAACAGCCCTGGATTCCTCAAGATACTTCTTCATCCAGAACAGCTCGGCCTGGAAATCTTTCAGACGGGACTGGCAGTAGCCGATGATCAGGCTCACCGCGGCCTTTTCACTGTCAGCGAGAGCGGGGAATTGTTTCTGCAAACTTTCCACCAGCAGAGGATACTCTTTTTCCTTGTCTATGCGACCGGCAGTTTCATCTTGCCATTCTGCGGCCGCCAGCGACAGGATCATCAGGAAAACCGCCCCGAAACAAAACCCTTTTTTTATGGCCATCCGGCCCTCCTTGTCCAAGGTTAAAAATCATACCACAAAAGAACCTGAAAAAAAA
>SPCN01000117.1 GCA_004525465.1 Chrysiogenales bacterium
AAAAAACTATTAGCATGAAAATAATGCTTTTCTTCATGATTTTAAAATAGCATAACTTTGGCGTTTTGACAAAAAATAAAAAATTGTCTTGTTGGAAGTTCAATAGTTCAAGGATTAAGGAGTTAGCCGCAATCAACCGAGTTCTGCCAAACTATTTTGAGCTTTACAACTCTTGAACCATTTGACTCTTTAACCATTCCATTGTATCTGTTACAATTCATTTTCTTTTTGAACTAAAAAAAAC
This sequence comes from Chrysiogenales bacterium, assembly GCA_004525465.1. Classification (GTDB taxonomy): domain Bacteria; phylum Acidobacteriota; class Aminicenantia; order UBA2199; family UBA2199; genus UBA2199. The sequence goes on from SPCN01000117.1 coordinate 245, forward strand.
AAGGATATTTCATGATTACAAAAGCAAATGCTTTCCGTTTCCGCGCTTTTACCGCTTTTTGGCTGGCCTTTTCATTTTTTTTAAGTGTCCTGTCGGGCCTCATTTTATTCCTGCGCCCCGAAGGCAGTCTGGCAGCTTGGACCGCCTGGACGGCGCTGGGGTTGAACAAGAAGCAGTGGGAGGGGGTGCATACGGTTTTCGTTTTTGTTTTGCTTATCAGCGCCTCGATCCACTTGCTATACAATTGGCGCGTCTTGACAGCCTATTGCCGGCTGAAAAAAGAGCAATTTGGAAGGGTTTTCAAGGGCATGGCTGCGTTTCGCGAACTCTTCGCCGCGGCACTGCTGACCGTGCTGGTCCTGATCGGAACCATAGGCGAGTGGCTGCCTTACCAATGGCTCAGCGGTTGGCGCGGAGCATTCAAGAGCGGCTCGGCATTGGTGACTCTCACCCCGCCCGTTGCCGACGCCGATAAACTTTCGCTGGCCGTTCTTTGCGCCTTGTCGGGGATTTCCGAGCAACGGGTTTTGCGCAATGCCGGGGCCAAGGGCTTGCAACTCAATGCTTTGAGCGAAACCTTAAGCGATATCGCTAAAAAAAACCGCATGTCCCCTGAAAAGGTATATGGGTTGCTTTTTTTGAAATAATTCCTGCAGCCGCATCAATTCATTTCTTTTTCAGGATAGAAAAAATTTCAAAATGGTCGGTCTGGGGAAAATTGTCGAGCAGCCGCAATTCCTGCAGTTTGAAGCCATGGGCGGAGAACAGCCGCAGGTCACGGGCCCAAGTGGCCGAATCGCAGGAAAAATAAATAATTGTTTCAGCACCGCTTGCGGCCATGGCGGCGATGATCCTGGTTGATAGCCCCCCGCGGGGGGGATCCGCTACGTATAGCCCGGCCGGCGGCAGCTCGGCCTGAAACACGTCGGCCTGGAGGATGCGGACGTTACCGGCGCGGTTCAGTTCCAGGTTGGCGCGCAGGGCCGCCAGGTTTTGCGAATCGTTTTCAAGGGCCAGAACGCTTTGGCAGCGGCCGGCCAGCGGCAGGGTGAAAAAGCCGCAGCCGCAGAAGAGATCGGCGGCCGTATCCGCATTCATGCCGTCAAGGGTTTTTTCGATAAGATTCAACATGGGCAGCAGCTGGAAAAGGTTGGCTTGGATAAAATTATCAGGTGAGATCTGATAGGCGTAAGCGCCAACTTCGAAGCGGACCGAACGCTCGCAACTGAACCAAGTGTTCGACTCGCCTGGAGAAGCCAGCCGGGCGGCGAGATCCCGGCCGTTGCTGATGACCCGCAGCTGGGCGTTGGCATATTTGCTGAAAGCTTGGCGCTGGGTGAGAAAATGGGTTTCCACCGCCTCTGGTACCAGCAGGCACTGCCGGATGGGGATCACCTGTCGCGATTCTTTTTTAAAAAATCCGCCCGCACCGTCACGAACCTGGAATTCGCTCTTGCTGCGATAACGCCAGGGCCGGGAAGACAAAATGTCCAGCGGGCCGGGAAAAACCAAGCCGGCGATTTTCTTAAGGTTGCCCAGCAGTATTTCGCTTTTGCTGCGCAGTTGCTCCTCATAGCTCATGTGCTGCAGGTTGCAGCCGCCGCATTCATGATAGTGGGGGCAGGGTGGTTCGACCCGTCGGGGCGAAGCTTCGATCACCCGCAGCAGTTTTCCCCGCCAGACCGATTGCCGCCGGTTTGAGGCGGCATATTCCACGGTTTCTCCGGCGATGACACCGGGGATGAATATGGTTTTTTCTGATTCGTGAATGATGCCGCAACCACCCTTGGCAATGGCATGCACTTTCCCGATCATTGGCTTTTTACTCCGGCTTAAAAAAAACGGGGCGCGCCGGCAAGCGCGCCCCGCGAACCTGTTTGCCTTATTCGATGGCGATAGCGATCTTTTCGCTCATGAATTTTTTGATGTCTATAATGGTGATGGTCACGCTCTGGCCGACTTCGTTAAATTCGACTTTATAATCCCTGTCCCGTTTGAAATAGCTTGGATAAATGGTTATGTCCTTGATCTTGCTGAGCTGGAAATCGGCCGCGGTGGCGGTGATCTTCGGGTCACCGCGCAGGTCCAGCGAACGGTCGAACATGGCGATGTCGACTTTCTGCAGCTTGGTGGAACGCAGGAAGCCACCCTTGATGATGCCGTTTTTCGTCAGGTTTTTGCGCCGGTCCATGGCAAAATAGACCGAATTGAGGGCGGCCTGCATTTCCTGGTTCTGATCGTTGAGATTGCTCATTTTACCCAGCATGTTCTGTTTTTCCTGGTTGAGCAGGTCCAACTGGGAGATCAACTCGCTACGCCGGAGTTCCATTTCAGTGATATCGCTTTGCAATTGATCTTTTTCGGCGATGGCTTTGTCCTTGGCGTCGACCAGCTCTTTTTTCACTTTTCTCTGGATCTGGTTGGGGGAGATGGGGGCGCTGCCCTGAGTGATGAAGGTGCCGTATTCGTCTTCGGCATAGAAGTTCCAGATCTTGAAGCCGGGAATGATCGGCTCGAAGAGCAGGGTCCTTTCCACCAGTTCCATGGCCCGGGCTTTATCAACGCCTTTTTCATTGAGCAGGAAATTCATGGCGATCTGGTAATGGTTCTCTCCCTTTTCGACCAGGTGCGGCTTGGGCAGCAGCGTTTCCAGTTCCTGTACCCTGGCGTTCAGGTTATGTATGTCGTTGTTCTTGTCCAGGATATCCTGGAGAAGTGATTTAATGGAGACGTCTTTCTCATTTTTTATCTTTTCTTCCAGGACCTTTTTTTGCTCGGGGGAGAGGTTCATGATATTGACTTCGGGAAGTTCTTCGCCTGTCTTTGTTTTGTAGTCGCTTAAAATATCGAAAACTTCGTTCTGCTTTTCCTGGATGCTCGTTTCCAACTGCTGGATCTGCTGCACTGTCTCTTGCATCTGCTTCATTTTTGGTGAGAGCTGAGGGCCTGCCGGCCCCTTGAAGATGAAAAAAGCCAGCACGATTATCACCAGAGCCAGGGCGCCGATGACGTAATAGAATTTCCTGGAATTTTTTTCCGGCTCCTTTTCCTTAGCTGGAACCTTTGTTTTTTCTTGGATCATGCTTTCCTCCTTGCCGAACTTCTCAATTGTTGTTTAATCAATAATATTTTATCACAAGCATCCTGATGAAACAATCCGGAGCTCTCTTGCATAATCGGGTTCGGCATCATATAATTCTGTTTTTATAGGAGATCTCCATGAAACGCGAGCAAGCATTGGAATTGCTTCAGCAGCACCTGAAAAACCGCAACCTGGTCAAGCACTGCCTGGCTGTTGAGGCCTGCATGAAGGATTTCGCCCTGCATTTCGGCCTGGACCCGGAGCCATGGGCGCTGGCCGGACTGCTGCACGACCTGGATTACGAATACACGGTTCAAAACCCGGCCGAACACACAGAAAAAACCGCTGAGATGCTGGCCGCCCATGCCTTGCCGGAGGAAATCATTCATGCCATCAAGTCCCACAATATGCGGGTCGAGCCCAGCTCCAAAATGGATTTCTCCCTGCTGACTATCGATCCGGCCAGCGGTTTCATCATTGCCTGCGCCCTGATGCATCCGGAGAAGAAACTGCAAAGCCTGGATCTGCCTTTCCTGAAAAAGCGCTTCAAGGAGAAAGCCTTTGCCAAGGGGGCCTCGCGTGAGCAGATGGCTGGCTGCGTCAAATTGGCAATGACCCTGGACGAATTTCTGATGCTTTGTCTGGGCGCCATGCAAAAAATATCCGCTGAACTCGGATTGTGATGGACCGGCTGCTGACCCGCGACCTGACCAAGATATACAACCGCGTTTCCGTGGTCGACGGCATCAACCTTGAATTCAAGTCCGGGAAGATCACTGCCCTGCTGGGGCGCAACGGTGCGGGCAAGACCACTACCTTCCTGATGATGGCCGGCATCGTCAAGCCCGACAGCGGCAGCGTTGAACTCAATGGCGAGAACGTCAACGGCATCCCTTCTTACGAACGCTCGCAGAAGGGGCTGATCTACCTTCCCCAGCAGCATTCGGTTTTCATGAAAGCCACGGTTTTCAACAACCTGTTCATGATGCTGGAGATGCATAGCCCCGCTGACGAGGCCCGGCAGAAAACCATGGACTTGCTGGCTGATTTCGGCCTGCTGGCCGTCAAGGACTCCCCGGCCCACCAGTTGTCGGGTGGGGAGAAAAGGCGCCTGGAGATCGCCCGTTCCATGATCATGGCGCCGCGCTTCCTGTTCATGGACGAACCGTTCACCGGCATCGATCCCATTACCATTATGGATATCCAGACGATCATTATGAAGCTCAAGGCCAGGGGCATCGGCATTATCATCACCGACCACAATGTCAAGGACACTTTTTACATCACCGACCTGGCCTATATCATCCACAAGGGACATATCCTGAGTTCCGGTACTCCGGCCCAGATAGTGCAGGAGGAAAAGACTCGCCAATTGTTCCTGGGCAAAGATTTCGAGTGGAACGGCTGAGCCCTCCCTTTTACCTTGAACTGTCCGCGGCCGATTGGCGCTTGAAGCGAGAGTTTTTTGCGGATCGTTTCAATAACTGCCGCCTCTGTCCGCGCCAATGCGGCGCCAATCGTCAAAACAATCATTCCGGCGTCTGCCGGGCGGGCCGGGAAGTCAAGATCGCCTCTCACAACCTCCATTTCGGCGAAGAGCCGCCGATTTCCGGCTGCCGGGGCTCGGGCACGGTGTTTTTTTCCGGCTGTACATTGAGCTGCCTGTTCTGCCAGAATTACCCTATCTCGCAGCTCTTTCACGGTGAGTTTTATCAGGTCGAGCAGCTGGCAGGAATTTTTTTATCGCTGCAAAAGCGGGGCAGTCACAATATCAACCTGGTGTCGCCGACGCCTTACCTTCATCACATCATGGGTGCCCTGGAGATCGCCCGCGCCAAGGGACTCGATATCCCGTTGGTCTACAACACCAGCGGCTATGATAGGGCCGAGGTGATCGCCCAGTTGGAAGGTGTCGTGGATATCTACTTGCCTGACTTGAAGTACGGTCCCAGCGAAAGCTCGCGATTGCTGGCGTTAGAGCTGTCGGGCGCCGTAGATTATTTCGAGTATGCCGCGGCTGCCATTGCCGAAATGTTCCGGCAGACCGGGCCGCTGCAGCTGGACGATAATGAAGTGGCTGTGCGCGGCACAGTGATCCGCCACCTGATCATCCCCGGCAGCACGGAGAATTCCCTGGAAGTGTTGCGAACCATTGCCGCCAACGATTTCAAAGAGGCCTGGCTCAGCCTGATGAGCCAGTATTTTCCGGCTCACCGTGCCGCCGGCTGCACGCCCTTGAACCGCCGCCTGCAACCCGAAGAATACCGGCTGGTCAGGGACGAGGCCCTGAAACTGGGCCTGGAGAACGGCTGGTTCCAGGAAATGGACTAGAATGAAATCAACCATGCGGTTTGCCATTTAACGTGCTTTCCTCTATAATCGGATTTCCCCTGGGAGTGAAAAGTTGATCCTGGCCGCCAAATTCCTGCTGCTGGTCGTCCTGCTTATCCTGCTTCTGCGTTGGAAGGTCGAACTCTCCCTGGCCGTTTTTGCCATCACCCTGCTCACCGTGGCCCTGTTCGGAGTCAAGCTGCTCAAGGCCGGCGAGAGCGCCTGGGCTGGAGTAAGTGATCCCCAGAGCCTGGAGTTGTTCCTGATCATCATCCTGGTGCAATATATCGGCGCCGTGCAGAAAAGCCGGCGCATGTACGACCGCCTGATCGATTCGCTCAACACCATGATCCGCGACAAGCGCCTGGTGGCCATGGTCTCTCCGGCCATTATCGGCTTTCTGCCCATGCCGGGAGGGGCGCTGCTCTCGGCGCCGCTGGTCCAGGTTTCCACCGATAAAATGAAGCTGAAGCCGGCTTTCAACGCTTTCCTCAACTTCTGGTTCCGTCATGACTGGGAACTGATCTGGCCGCTCTATGCCGGACTGCTGCTTTTCCAGACCTTGTCGCGCATACCAATGCGCCGGATAATTTTGTTCCAACTGCCCTTCTCGATCCTGCACATCAGCACCGGACTGGCCGTCTCCTTCTGGTATTTCCGCCGCCACGGGATTCAACGGGAATACCCGGGTTCGAGCAACGGCATCCACGCCACGGTGCGCGACTTCTTTTCCGGAACCTGGCCAATCCTGGCTGTGGTCCTGCTTTTCTTCGTGAAGGTCCCGCCGCTGCTGCCGCTGCCGCTGCATTGGGCGCTGCTGCTGGTCGCCGCAATTTTAAGCATATGGAAGAAAGTCGGTGCGAAAGAGATAGGCGCCGTTATTTTCGGGAAATCCACGATCCGCAGCCTGCTGGTCATCGCCGCCGTTATTGTCTTTCAGCGCATCATTCAGATTTCGTCAGCTTTCGACACGCTCAAGACCATGGACATCTCCCTGGGCCTGGCAGTGGCTTTCATTTTCATGGTTTCCTTCACCGTGGCTTTTTTGACCGGGGTGAACACGGCCTACATCGCCATCGCCTTCCCGGTGCTCCTGCCCCTTATCCAGCATCTGCCCAATTACTTTTACCTGTCGCTGTACATTTACGTGGTCGGATTCGCCGGCATCCTGGTCTCGCCGCTCCACCTCTGCCTGGTGCTGACCAACGAGTATTTCGGGGCTTCCCTGCTCGACGTCTACCGCTACATGGCCATCCCGATATTGCTGATGATCGGCATTGCCACGGGGCTGGTGCTGATACTGTAAAAGATTT
>SPCN01000229.1 GCA_004525465.1 Chrysiogenales bacterium
TCGCTGCTGCTGGTCGACGAGGTCATGCACATGCTCGACCCCTATATCCGCGAGCTGTTCATCGAGACCCTGATCGAACACCTGGCCCCCTCGTCGGGGACCTCAAGGGCCGGCCAGCAGGCCACGGTGCTCACGGTCAACTATACCTTCAGCGAGATCGAAAAAATTCCCGAGCGGGTGCTGGTCATGGATGACGGCAAATTCGTCATCGACGAAACAAGCGAAGCGCTGCGCGGCCAAATGAAAAAGGTCGTGGCTCCCGGCCCCCTGCCCAAAACCCTGCCCTGTTTTTTCAGCAAGACCGACGGCATATATAAGGAATATTATATATACCCGTTCCGCGAGGAGTTGCGGGCGGAACATGCCCTGGATTTTCAGGATATCGCATTGCCCGAAATTATCAAAGCATTCATCGGAGGCGGTTATGAACAGAAAAGAATGGCTTGAGGTCGGCAAACAGTCCCTGTATTTCGTCCTGTTAGTGGCCGGGATCGCGCTACTCATCGGCGTCATCGACCTTGTTCAGGGATGGTCCTTGGAGAGCGAGAAATTCATCATCATGCTGGGTTTGTGGCTGCTGACGGCTTCGATGTTCCTCGGACTTTCGCCGTTCGCCATGGACTCCAAGCAGAAGGGGATGGAATACCTGCTCACCCTGCCGTATTCGCGGCGCCGGCTGCTGCTCATCAAGCTCGTGCCGCGCCTGGCGGCAATAGTTGTATTTTACCTTGTGTTCGTTGTTTTATATGGCCTTCTCGGCAATGACGCGATCGGAGGCGGCTTCACCCTTTTCAGCCTGGCCTATTTTGCCCTGTTCTTCATCTCCTATTCCCTGTCGGTTGTCCATGAGAATTTTATTGTCCAATCGATATGGGCCGGGGTCGCCTTGTGCGGTTACATGGTCCTCTGCCTGTTCATCTGCGTCCTGGGCTTCGGCTGGAAATTCAGCATGCCGTCATCTTGGCTGGGCCCCAGGCCTTGGCTGGACCTAAACTACGATGTCTCCAGCTTGCTCACGGCCAGCGTTGTTTTTCTCCTGATGGCGATGCCCTTCTTGGCCTCTTTTTTCCTGGCCTTCAAGAAATTCGACCTGAAGCCTGCCCAGGCCTTCAATCGCCGGCACTTGTTGATCTTTGTGCCGCTGCTGCTCCTGGCGTTCGCCGCCTCCCTGGGAGTTACTTATCTGGTGCAGAAAAGTTACGCGTATGAAGAGTCTCATTCTTATTTTCTTGCAAACCGGCAGGTGCTGGAAAAAGGTTGGCCGGGGAAGCTGACCCTCCATGAAGAAAACCGGCAACGCCGGCTTGATACCAAGCGGAGTTTCATGTGGAATTGGAATGTGTTCGAAACGCCCGGAAAATTGTTCCTGACAGCCTGCGATGTGCAAGATAATTCTACGGTCGTCATTCGCCTGAATCTGGACGATCTCGCCTGGGATACCGTGCATCGCATCCCGCATAACTATTTGGCCAGCAATGCATTTTCCGTTTTCCGGCAATACTGGCAAAACCTGGTTTTTCTGCAGCGCAGTCGCGAAGAGGCTGAAGCGGTGGGCAGGAAACCGGCCGTGCCAATGAAAAATGTACGCCTGGAACTGGTCGTGATCGATATGAACAGCAAAAAGTCCAAGATAATTTCCTATCAAATCCCCCCATTCCCAATTAGGTATTATCCCGTTATTTTTGCCCATGACGAGATCGACGGCCGGCAGTTCTGGCTGGTCGGCAACCAGAAGGCAAATATCTACAGGTTTTGGGAAGACGGCCAGGCCGAGGATCTCGGTTTTTCGCAAAAGGTGCCGGCTTACTTCGGGCACCTGCTCTTCACATCCTCCGCTAAATCGCTGGCCATTCGCCGACTGCTGGCCAACGGCAGCGAAACGGTCAAGGAGATCGATGGCGAATTTCAATTTGGCGGTTTTTTTCAAAGTAGAATGGATACCGGAAATGCCAGGGAAATTTATGGCAAGCGGGACAAGCGTATTGTCCGCCTCGACCTGAACACGTTGACCATGGACGATGTCGGGCCTGAACGCGGTCAGATCTTTTTCATTTCGCCGGGCGATTTTTTTTACAGCGAACATGAAGCTTGGCCCCCGGGCCATGGTAATCCTGACAAGTGGAGAAAAATTTATCACCTGCAGGACGGCAAAATGGTTTTTCTCAAACAGTTGGATTTCCAGGGCCCGAGTTTCGGACACGTATGGATTGAAAAATCCGGGATCACTTTGCGGGAAAATGGCATGACTAGGATTTTCGCCTTTCCCGACCTGGGCGAACTGCGATTCAAAGGGTTGGATTGATCGTCCCTGCCTCCGGGTCATAACCAGCAGCCACGATCCCGCTTGCAAAAGCGCCTTCCCCGTCCTATAATTTCAAATTGAAAAATCCAGGAGGACGCATGAAACTTTCCATCAAGGTCATTTTGATTCTCATAGGGCTGGGACTGCTGGCCGCGGCCGTTTGGGCCGCCGGGCAGGGCGCGGCCGCCGGTGACGAAGCCGCTTTCCGCAAATTTTTGAAAACCTACGAGGCCAAAGTCATTCCCCTGAGCCGGGATGCCGCCCTGGCCGGCTTCCAGGCCTCGATCAGCGGCAAGGACGAAGATTACCGGCGTTCGACCGCTTTGCAGATCCAGTTGAACAAAGCCCATGCTGCTGCCGGCGAATTCGCGGAGCTGAAGCGCTGGCGCCAGGCCGGGCGGGTGCACGAGCCGCTGCTCAAACGGCAGCTGGAAATCCTTTTCCACGCGTACTTGGAAAACCAGATCCCGGCCGCGCAGATGGAACAGATGGTCACCCTGCAGGGGCAGATCGAGCAGAAGTTCAACACCTTCCGCATCAAGCTGGGCGACCGGGTGCTGAGCGACAACGACGCCGAAGCCGTGCTGCGCGGCTCGGCAGATTCCGGCGAGCTGGAAAAAGTCTGGAAGTCGAGCAAGGAGATCGGCCGCCTGGTCGCCCCCGACATCCTGAAGCTGGTGCGTCTGCGCAACGCCGCCGCCAGGCAATTGGGATTTGCCAATTTCCAGCAGATGCAGTTGCAGCTGGACGAACAGGACCCCGGGCAGATCGAAACCCTTTTCGATGAACTGGACGAGTTGACGCGCGGCGGCTACGCCACCCTGAAACGGGACATCGACGCCTTCCTGGCGGCACGCTGCGCCATCGCTCCCGGGCAGCTGCGGCCCTGGCACTATCAGAACCGCTTCTTCCAGGAAGCGCCGGCCATCTACCCGGTGGACCTCGACTCTTATTATAAGGATAGAGACCTGGTGGTTATGGCCAAGACCTACTACGAAGGCATCGGCCTGAACATCGACGACGTCATCGAGCGCAGCGACCTGTTCGAAAAGCCCGGCAAGTACCAGCACGCCTTTTCCAGCGACATTGACCGTGCCGGCGACGTGCGCGTCCTGTGCAGCGTCAAACCCGACTCCTACTGGATGAACACGCTTCTGCACGAGTTCGGGCACTCGGTCTACTCCAAATTTTACGACCGTTCGCTGCCCTGGCTGCTGCGCGACGCCGCCCACGCTTTCACTACCGAGGCGGTAGCGAACCTTTTCGGACGTTTCGCCGCCTCGCCGTCCTGGCTGCGCGCCATGGCCGGCATCACTGACGCCGAGGCCGGGCGCATCAGCGGGGCCAGCCGCGACTCGCTGCGCCTGCAGCAGATGGTTTTCAGCCGTTGGGCCCAGGTGATGTTCCGCTTCGAAAAGAGCATGTATGAAAATCCCGACCAGGACCTCAACCGCCGCTGGTGGGAACTCGCGGAAAAATACCAGCTGCTGAAGATGCCAGCCGGCCGCAACGAACCCGATTGGGCGGCCAAGATCCACATCGCCCTCTACCCCTGCTATTACCACAACTACCTGCTGGGCGAACTGCTCGCTTCCCAGCTTTTTTACCATATCAGCGGCCCGGTCCTGAAAAGCCCTGACCCGGATGACCAGTGCTTCGTCGGCCGGACCGAAGTCGGGCGTTTCCTGATCGAGCAGGTGTTCAAGCCCGGCCGGCGCCGGCCCTGGAACGAGATGATCGAACGCGCCTGCGGCGAAAAACTGACCGCCAAATATTATGCCAGGCAGTTCGTGGGGGCTGACCCGACAAAGCGCTGACCTGCA
>SPCN01000068.1 GCA_004525465.1 Chrysiogenales bacterium
CCGCGGCGCCGCCCCAGCTCTCCAGCCGATCCGGCCTCCATGAACATGTCGTAGTCATCGAAGTGGCTCGTCCACCACTTGATCTCCGACTCGCGGTCCGCCTCTTGGTTGAAGATATACGGCATGTTCTGCTGGCGGAACGCGCCGTTGTGGAACCAGTCGTCGCCCATCCAGCCGTCGACCATGGGGTTCATCGGCACCGACACCTTGAGCGCCGGGTGCGGATTGAACAGCGCCATGAGCGGCAGGAAGCCGTCATAGGAGATGCCGAGGATGCCGACCTTGCCGTTGCTCTCCGGCAGGTTCCTCACGAGCCAGTCGATGGTGTCGTAGGTGTCGGTCGAATGGTCGACCGGCGTGGGGTTCTGCGGCCCTTGCAGCGGCCGGTTCATCACATAGTCGCCCTCGGAGCCGTGTTTGCCGCGCACGTCCTGGACCACGCGGATATAGCCGCCCTCGATGATGACGTCGGTTACATTGTCGTAGCCCTGCAGGATCGGGCCCAGGTGGGAGCTTTCAGCGTGGCTGGTCAATGCGCTGGCATCGTAGGGGGTACGTGTGAGCAGGATGGGAGCGTTCTTGGCTCCCTTTGGCACGATAATGACCGTGTGCAGCTTTACCTTGTCCCGCATGGGGATCATGACGTCGCGCTTGACGTAGTCGAAGCTCTCGCTGACCTCAGAGAATTTCCCCGGGGTCTCGCTCGGCAGCCCAGGGTAGCCGGCGGGCTTCTTCCTGCTTTGGGCAACCAGCGGCCCGATAAACAGGAGAGAACCGATGATCGCCGTCAGCATCACCAGCGTGCGAATGAAATCAGGACGGATAACAGACGATTGTTCGACTTGAGTTCGCTTACTCATCATCTTATACCTCCAGGCCCACGGCGACTGCCAAGCAACACACATAAACAGAACAGGCATGATACGTCCGCCTCAGGTTCTGTTGGATGTTGATCATCCTGTGGGCATCGGATAGCTGAAAATATCAAAATTTCCTCTGGTCACATTATATTCAAATCCAAATTTTATTCAAAAAAAGCGGACTTCTTATCCTACTCCCTCGCATAGTCCTTCCGCATTGTCGCGAAGGTAAGATGAACTGTGCAAAGCCCCGCTTTTTTATTGCAGGCTTCCACCCAGGTCATGAAAACCGGTGAAAGGAACACTGAGGCCAGGTCTTACATTATGACAATCAATGCTTGATGGGGAATTTTATTATAAGAATAAGTCATGAAGACAAAAGAAAAAGTGATAATGAAAGACCTGACCCCATTTCCGCCCTGAATTTGGTGTGAACTTGGAGGCCAGGGAGAAATTTCTGGCTTTCCATTTTTCGTTATCCAGATTAGCCCTCTTCATTCTGGCCCATCGCTGCAAGAACCTTTGCTCGGTAGCCGCAATCCTCAAGAGCAGTGTAGTGGATTGTGAAGAGCACGTCGGAGAGCGTGTCATAATCAAAATGGTTCTTATCTTTGGGCATCTCCAGCCGCCAAGTTGTATCAACGCCGCAGCCTTCGAACGGGGTGTATCTTAGGTTTTCGAAACCCAGAATAAGGGGGGCCGTCGTTTTACCCACAGCCCTTAGAACAACCGATTCAGGAGGACGATTAATCTTTGTGGCTAAATCAAAGGGTGCCCCCATCATTACGCGCGAGATTCCATTATTAGAGAGCGTCGCTTGGATGGCCTTGTTGAGAGGGAACTTCGCTTGAACGGTTATGCTCACATCCCGGATCAGGCGCATATAGTGGCCTGGGAAATCTCGGTCGAACCAGGACATGAGAGTACCGAAATTGAGTACGCCCGTCTTGAGGAACTGTAGGAACTCGATCGGCATGACTGAGGTGAGCGAAATTGTCTTTTCGATCTCCTTCTTGCGTGTATCTGCAGCGTCTTTGCTTTTCAATTAATTTATTATAGGTGCTTCAGAATAAACAGTCAAAATCGTGCCTGGATCGATTCTGGGGCAGGACTGGCCGCCGGATGTCTTTTTATTATTATCAGTATCGGGCAATTTGTCGAGCAAGGCCTACCGGCCCTGTTTTACCACGTCCTCTTTAGTATACGATGGTGTTGAAGGCGGCTTCGGGAATAATGGCTCTACCTGCTTCTTGAATTCGTTGGGCAATTTGGCGAGCACGGCGTCCCTGAGCTGATTTCCCACGTCCTTCTGTACCTGGTTCTTAGTCTGGAACAGGACGTCAAACAACTCCCTCAACTTTGCTATCGCCTGCTTGCTGAAAAGACCCACCATGGCTCCGATGGCGGCGAGGCCATAAGAGTTTAACCCTACGTTGTTCATTTGCGCGAGGTTTGGCAGTATCATCAGGAGGCCGCCCTTGACGACGAAGAAAAAGAGCAATCCGAGCATCAGGCCCATGAGCGGCCGGCCGACGTACCACGCAACATACGAGGAATCAAAGTCCTTCTTCTCGCTGGCATGCTCTAGGAATCCGAGAATGGTATAAATGCTACTCCCAATCCCGGCTGCGAAAGTCATGAGCAGCGCCTGGCGCACTTCCATGGTGGGATCAACCCGGAGCACGGCTATCACGCCTGCGACAGAGAGGGCGGCAAATGCCAAAACTCCTATGCCAACTTCGAGTGTCGGAGGCGTAGGGAACTGCTTCGGCGGAGGCGCCTCCGGGGTCTTCGTATCGGGCGCTGTCGCCTTGCGCGAGAGACATCGCGAGCCCAAGTGAACAAGAACAAACACGATCAAGAGGACAAGCAGCCCCAACATGGCTTGTAACTTAATCGCGGCCCCAGCGAAGCCTGGTCCGGCGGCCCTCCATACCGGTGCCAAGACCTTTGCGGCGTACTCGAGCGCCATCCACACCGCCAAGCAATACCAACAAATACTGGCCAGCCAACCCATAACGCCAATCCTTCCACTGCCATTTTTTTCTTTCATTTCAATCTCTCCTTGATCTCAGCTTGACATAATTGTCTGAATTCATATTTCTCCCCCTTATTTATTTCAATTACTTAATATTTTATTATACTTAAAGGTAGGCAAGTATTAGTTTTAATAACGTATCTATGAGATGGCTTGTGGTACCATTGATCGATCAGCCTTAATTGACTTTCCCGCTGTTCATTAATTTAAGTGACTTTGCGAATGGCGCTTTAAATGAATCCCTTATTCGTTCTTATTCGTTATGCCGTCATCCCGAATCCTTTTAGTCGGTCAGGGTCCATAATGACGAATCGCGGATACCTTCCCAGGCAAGCCGTTTTTATAATGAAATTCGTAACAACCCTGTGGAACAACTGTGCTTACCCCCTGACTTCCGATCCTTGGCAAGGTTACGCAAAAAACATTGTTGCTTGGGTATATTACCTTGCCCCAATCGTCAGACTTACTGCACGAACCACTATCGTAGATCTCTAATATCCAACCTGGCTTTGCATATAATTTCAAACTTTTCATCTCATCGTTGTGAATCAACTTGATTTTTTTACCATGATCCACAGAATATAGGTATTTAGTGTGCTTCGTTCCGGTGAAATTTTTACCATGCCACCATTCGAGCTTCGCTGTTTCTACAAGACAAGCTGTAGGAACAGGATGGTTGTCTGTGAAATTATATGCTTCCATCTCAAGATGATTATCCTCGTAATCTCCAGCCAAAAGGTAACCTTTTCCATACTCGCAGGCAAAATTTGTTTCGCTGCCAAAACGCACTACTTGATCAACATGTACGAGTTCATGCATTAGCACCTTTATTTGCTCTTCCCTTTTCTGTACATCATGCCCCTTGAAGTAAATCATATTACCGAAAGTCATCGCAACAATACTATTGCTTGCTGTAAACCAATTCGGAGGAAGTGAACAATCGATCTTAAAGCGAACTTGTGTGAGATCCGCATGATTGTATAATGGTTGCAAGCAATTTATTATTCGTGAGTTTAATCTGTGTGTTATTTTACCGCTCCACGGAACAAGCCAACCATTTCTAGCGGCAGCACTTTTTTTTGCCGCAAAATAGACTAATTTACCACCTTCACATCCTCCCTTTTCTTTTAAGAAATCAATTACACTCATTTTAGATCCTCCTATTATAATAAAAAATAACAATTATGCTAACAAATAGCATAATGTTATTTTATTAGCTTTTTCAAGAGTGCTAGGTTTTTTATAAGCTGCGTTCATCTTTTCGATGGTTTCGCTTTTTCTGAATATCAATCGGACCTTCCCTTGAAGTTATAGTAATTCGCATGCCAAGAAAATCAGAAAGTAAGAACCTTTGCTGGTGAGGGTTTAGAAAATTGAATGGTTAATTGCTTAGGCCCGAGCGTCACTTATTCATGATGCGGTTTTTTAGATTGGGGTGAAGGTCCTTTATTTTGAGGGTATCCGTCTTTTCAAGAGTTTCACTTTTTTGTGACCCCAGGTACGGCTGGCTGAAATGCAGGGGATTGATGGCATGTTTTTTAAGAAGATTCCAGAGCGCTGTCCGGCTTTTGCCCGCCCTCTGGGCCGCGCTGGCCACGTTGCCCAGGCTCTCTTTCATGAGGTTGCGCAGGTACTTGATTTCAAAATGATCGGCCACTTCCTTTTTGGGCTTGTTCAGGATGCAAATCCGGTAACCTTTCCTGCCCTTTGCGAATCAAGATATCTTAACTGTCACGCAGTCTCCCTCATGCAGGTCGGTCCTCATGGGCTGTGGCTTTCCTGCTGGTACGAAGTACGAGCCGAACTCGGCGACAAGATCGGGGTAGCTTGCGGCTTCGTCATACTGAGTCTCTGGTTTTCGCAACCGCCTTCCCAATTCCATCATGAGCTCCTTTCGAGGCAGGTTCCGCTTGAAGTCTGCGCTTTGTGCCCGCTCGGTCGATACAACCACACGACAATCCGATCCGGACGGTGGAATCAGGCTGTCCAAAATCTTGTTCACCGGATCCTTGGCGTTATCTGCCGACCAGGGGGTCGCGTTGTGGCTCCCGTGATGCCCAACTTTCAGGAAGTCTAACGGGCGACCCAGCAAATTTTTGTGTTTTTCCCACATGGCGTTCCAGCTGCCGTTGATTGCGCCCGTGACGAAGATGTTTTTTCGCCCGGTCTTGCACTGGGCGTCTCCAACGAACAGCAGCCGCCGCTTGCGCCATTCCAAGAGGAGGACAGCACTCGTGTTGTTCGCCAATTCGCCATGTCCTTTGATTACAAAGGCCAAGGCTTGGTAGATCAGTCGCTGGCGTAACCTCTGAAAATCTCCCGCGTCGATGTTGGTGGGGCGATTCGTCGGATCCTGAAAGTTCACAGCCAAGTCCACGGTCGTTTTGATATTCTTTCCTTTCTGGGCTCCTACCTGGCATTGGAATTGCTCGAAGGCCGCGAATGCTTCTCCAAGCTTGCCCAGATAGGTCCCGTCGATATCATAGGCCGGCGCCAAGACATGAATGCGGGTCTCTGACTCGGAGAAGATCTTTGGTGCTTTGACGTTGCTCATGCTGTCGTCCACGTAAACCGGTTTCTTTGCCGGCGACCGGCCCGGAAGAGTCTTGGACAACATGGTCAATGCTTTGACATTGGATTCGCTATCGCTTTTCCCCTTGGAACTCAAAAGGTCGTTGGCCAGCGCATCGAAAGCCGATCCAAGTGAAATCGCCGATAAGCTGCTGACGGTTCGATCGGCGAACTCCAGTAGCCGGAAAGTCTTTCCCGCCTGGGGATGATCGCGATTCATACCTGCGCTCAGCCAGATTTGCCCGATGTGAATGTTTTGGAACCAGTTCGAGACAGTACTCAATCCGAAACCCGAAAGATGGTCCTTGTGATTATGAGTAACCACCAACAAATCCAGTCGGAATTTCCCATTACCATCTTTGGGTAGATAGTTTTTTTCCAGGTCTTTCAGGGCTTTCATAAGTCGTTCGCCTCGGGAAAACGTTCCACAGTCGATCAAAACATGGCGTAACTCATGCCCATCCGGCACCCGCATATAAATGCAATCCCCCAGCCCCACATTGTACACACGGATTAGAATTTGATTGTCCATTTGTTATCTCCCCACTCATCCAGTTCCGACTTGCCGGCAAGGCCAGCGCTACCTCCACCCAGCCGAACGCGACTGTCCCGTAGATGCGGCGCAATCTCCAAGCGCAACGCGCCGGAGCTTGTATCGGCCACCACCGGGGGCGTCCATGGCCCTAGAATATCAACCTCGCTTTCGCCGCGCAGCCCGACCAGACCATCTTGGACATGATTGGCAATATGATCGCGGAGCTGCGCCAGACGCTTTTCTCCTTCATCACGGTCTTGCTTTTCTTGAGAGCCCGGTTTGTGCTGCCAGGAGAGGACATTCCCGCGCTCATCCAGGACCAGTGTCCCGCCGCAGAGGAGCTCGGCTGTCTGCCCTTTCAACGGCCCAAAGCGGTCCTCATCCAGTTTGAACTCCTCACGCCACACATACTCAAGGACGACCTCCCGGGGCAGCCGACAGCCGGCACGCCCGTATTTATTGGTCATGTAGAGATCGGAAACCAAGAGATCCTGGTTCCACGGGATGTGAAGGGCTTTGCGGTTGTCGTTAAGAAAATAGTATGCTCCCGTCCGCGATCCGGAGATCGCATTGATGTCGTGATAAACATCCCACTCCCCGGGCAGCGAATGAGCATTCAGAGAATCGGGGTCGCAGATTCCTCGCTCGAGGAAGATATTTTTGATGAACCCGGCATAGGCCTCTCGGCGTTTGGAGTCCAGTGGTTCATAAAGCTCGAAATTGCGCGCTAAAGCTCGTGCATAATCGGCGAACCGAACATCAACCGGCGGGCAAAAATCGAGAGGCTGCAGGGCCATCCGGATCAGACGTTCGGTTGCCCACCAGAATTTCTGATTAACCTTTCCCTGATATCCTTTAGCAATATTTTTCAATAGGTCGTAGATTGCCCCGGTCAGGACCTGCGAACAGCGGTGTGGACTGTCGCCATCCCGGATGTCTGCCATTTTTAGAGAATTATTTGCATCACGTAATTTCGCGATACCGCCGACGATCTCTTTCGGCTTGCCCTTGGCCTTTCCACTGAGGTGCGCCCCGAATTCCTCAGCTAAGCTGGAAACAAAGTTGTCCTTGCTCAAGTCGCCCTGAGTCTGATCGCTCACAACGTGGCGAAGGTAGTTGTTGCGCAAAGCTGCCAGGAGGGCCGAGAGGTCGGCGACGAACTCGTGGAAAGCCGCTGTCTCTGTCGAGGAGAACAGGAAATAGTAAGGACGGATGCCGTCGAGGATGGCATGCCCGGTCTCATGGACGATGATATCATGAGACAAGCAGGTGTATTTTGGTGAGGCGGGATCGCCGTAGTAATAAAATTGGAGAGCCTTGCTGCGTCTGTCGTAGAAAGCGTTCTCTCCGAAGCCGGCGTGGGGGACCAGGATCAGCCGGTTTCCATCTGTTCCCCAGGGTATGGGTCTCCCCAGGGCCAATGGCCCTTCAAACATATCTAGGACACTTTGAACGACGGCCCAGGCATTGACTTGGTGAAATTGGTAGAGATCGCTATGTTTGGCATCAAGGATTTCTCCCTTTGGCCCGACAAATTTATACTGTTTCTTGTCCCACTTCGCCGGCGGAACCAATAGACCGGTATCGGCATTGAAGTCCACTACTGCGAGGCGTGAATTGGTCGGACCGTCCGCCAGGCCAGGTTCCCATTCGATCCGGAATGGCTTTATACCCGCCTCTCCGGTCTTCCGTGCAACCCAAGGATCCTGGAGATAGCCAAATACATCGTCCAGGTAGATACCAAAATCCTGACGTGTTTTTTCTCTTAAAAAGTGTCTCACCTCGTAAAGATTCGTGGATTTTGACTTCTTTTCTTTATTGTCGCTCATGAATTTCCCTCCTTGAGTTGCGAATCGATCAGGAAATAGAGGGTTTCCGGAAAGACTAAATCCTTTTTGCTGCTTTGCTATACTTGGTTCCCTCTATTTTTACATTTATATTTTTGGCTTCAATGGGATTGGTGGCTTCGGTGGAAGGGTCTATGTCTTGGAGAAGGGATCGTCAAACCAGGGGGGATCACCCGGATCAAGGTTGAAGCAGCGTGCGGGATCGCGGTTAAGTTTGGTCAAACACTCAAACTGATCACTGAGCTGAACCTCGTGAAACGGTTGTTGACACCGAGCAGTCCAGAAGTCCTCAAAGAGTACGGGCATTCCGCTACTCAAGAGCCGGCACATGCTCCGATCAACAATCTTGACCCCGATATCTGCTGCCTCCATAAGAATAGCCTGCTGCATCAGGAATACCCGCGAAAATGCCGGGTAATCCTTCATGATCTGCTTCCATTCGGCTGTTGCCTTCTTTCGCTCTACCTGATTCATCTCGTTCCTCCTTTTTGTTTCAAACCTTATTTATCCGGGAACACTGGGGTCAGGTATTGCATTATGACAATCAATGCTTGATGGGTGATTTCTTTATGAGCGTCAGTCATGAAGGTATAAGTAAAAGTGATAATGAAAAACCTACCCCCATTCTCTCCCTCATTATGTAATGTATGAACTATTATTTATTTACGATACTTGAAAAGAATCAGATGAAACCTGAAGTGTTTCAATTTCCGCGCCCACATGCTTCTTTAATGGTCCTTCATAAACGATTCGATATTTCCCCAGGCGGGCCTCTTTTGGGATGATCCATTCGATGGTAATAATTGAAGCCGTGTCTCTTGTGTGCCAAATCAATCGAGTGCAAAAATCATCATCTGCATAAACCCTTTGCCAACTGTTATTTTCCCATATCTCGATTTTAAAATAGGAATTAGAGAGGTTTGGGCTGCGATTTAAATGACCACCAAGAAATGATATTCTAACCGTCTCACCTGTTTTATATTTGGACTTTGGCATTTCGTCAAATTTTCCATATTTCAATCCCGGTAATTCTTCATCCGGTCTCGCCCAAACTGAAGGAATCTTTTTTATTGATTTATCCGGAATTGTTATTGGGGAGGGACCAGGTTCAATTTCCTTTCCTTCCCGAAGTGCTTGAGCCATTTGGCAATATTCTTGAATATAAGCATCGAGCTGCCAGGGACCAAATAAGGTTGATGCCCCTTCATATTGTTGAACGGCATACTCTTCCGGGGTTGTTGTATAGCTGCTGAAGGCATTGGCATAACAGGCGATGACAATATCATCAATGCCATCTGAAGATCCCAAAATATTGCCTAAACCTTTTCTGAGCCTGATCCCGGCAACGGTGGTTAACTCTCCCGGATGACCAACAAGCAGCAAAGTCCCGATCCGGAGGATTTGCAAAGGAAGAACAGTTGGTGCGATAGGATGATTTTTATAGGTTAATTGACTTAAGGGAAATAAAATCGCTTTATTCCCATGTCCATTCTCAATGGCTGGATCAAGCGGTAGTTGCCAATGAACTTTAAATATTGAAGTGGCGATTTTTACTAGTTTTTTAAAACGTTCTGGATGGTGTTTAATATTATTTTTAGTTGTTCCCTCTCCCCATTCTTTTAATTTCATGCCAGTGGAGTCCTCTTGGCTGCCGTTCACCATGCCAAATCCAAGGGCGGGCGGCCAGGTTTTGCGGTCTGTCCCGTCTATACAACAATCACTCATATCACAATATTCATGCCGGTAGTCAATGTTTCCGGTGATTTCTTTATTGGCCATGTCATAAAGATCTAGAGCTTTTTTAAATTGTTTCTTGGCAAAAATTTCAGTACGAAGGGCATCGGTTTTTCCATCGGGTCTTTTAAATTTTGCCCCCTGGTCATCCTTCCAGGAGTTTGGAGATATATCTCC
>SPCN01000411.1 GCA_004525465.1 Chrysiogenales bacterium
CCTGGCCCTGCGCGTGACCCGCGACATCTGCAGCGAGAGCAAAGCGGGCTTTATACTGACCAACGGCAGTCCGAGCGGTGAGCGCAACACCCTGCTCGGGGCCGATTTCCGCTATGCCACCTCGCGCTTCCTGGGCAGCAAGAACCTGAATCTCGCCGCCTGGGCGGCTTACAACTGGAATGAAAAGACCGCAGGCAGCCACGCCGGCTTCGGTTTCCGGGCCAACTATCCCAACGATCTCTGGGACATCCAGAGCACCTACGCCTATTACGGCGAGGCGCTCGACCCGGGGCTGGGCTTCATGCTGCGCCAGGGCATCCAGACCGCTTACCTGCGGGTGGGTTTCCAGCCGCGTCCCGGAACGGGATGGCTGAAAAACCTGGTCCGGCAGTTTTTTTTCGATGTCAGCGGCGATTTTTACTGGGACTTGAAAGGCAACCTGGAAACCAGCCGGCTCGAGGCCGGCCTTTTGAGTTTTAAAGCCGAGAGCGGCGAGCAATTCAGCTTCCAGATCACGGCCAATCGCGACGTCCTGCCCGCCGAATTCGAGGTGGCCTCCGGCGTCGTCCTGCCCGCCGCTTCCTACGGTTTCACCAGCCTGAACATCGATTTCAGCAGCGCCTCGCACCGGCAGTGGGTTTTCGACGCCGGCATCGACTTCGGGGAATTTTATTCCGGCCACTATGAAAACTTCAACGCCGGCCTGGCCTTCAAATACAGGGGCTACGCCAACCTGGGCTTTGAGGTCAACCTGGTCCGCGGCCGGCTGCCCGAAGGCAATTTCAGCGAGAACGTCTACCAGCTCAAGCTGGATGTCTTCCTTTCCCCCGACCTGGGCTTCATGAATTATGTCCAGTATGACAGCATTTCCAGGCTGCTGGGCTGGAGCGCGCGCTTGAAGTGGCGCGTGTCACCCGGCAATGAGATCGCCCTGATCTACAACAAGAACTGGGAACGGCGCTGGGACCCGGCCAGCAGGTTCTATCCTTCGGAAGAGCGGGGGGTCTTCAAGCTGTCGCTGTCCATCAGGCCGTAAGAAGTGTTAGTGATAGTGTTAGTAAAAAGCCCTGCCAGTAAACTGTCGAACTTCAGGATATTTTCTTCCTAACACAATCACTAATACCAACATTATATTTTGGGCCATTTCTATTTGTCGCCAGAAACATAGTGCGATTACTTCCAAACTTGCTGAAACCATAGTGTGACTTCACTAACACTCATTGAACTAATGCAATTTCGACTGTTGTCTGTTATGCTTGTCAACTGATGAAAAACATGCTGAACAACAAGCTGCAGAACAAGCTGAAACGCCTGCAGCGCGCTGCCGCCGAGCTGAATCTGGGCCCCGATCAGCGGCTGGTCGTCTTTTCAGACCTGCACCTGGGCGACGGCGGCGGCAACGACGATTTCAAAAAAAACGGCGACCTGTTCCTGACCATCCTGCGCCGCCATTACCTGCCGGAGCGCTTCACCCTGATCCTCAACGGCGACATCGAGGAATTGGCCCGCTTCCGCCTGAAGCGCATCATGGCCCGCTGGAGCGACGTGTACCGCGTCTGGGCCGAGTTCGCCGCCCGCAGCGCCCTGTTCAAGCTGGCCGGCAACCATGACCTGGCGCTGCTGCGGCGCCGTTCCGCCGACATGCCCTTCCCGGTCAGCGAAGCGCTGAACATCCGCTGGGATGGCCAGTCGCTTTTCGTGCTGCACGGCCACCAGACTTCGCATTTGAACTGGGCTTTCCAAACCCTGGGCGTCCTGTTTTTGCGCTGGCTGCTCCACCCCCTGGGCTTCGGCAACTACACCGTGGCCCGCAGCAGCCGCCGGCGCTTCCGGGTCGAAAAGCGGGTCTACGATTTCGCCCGCCGCAGGAAGGTCATGGCCCTGATCGGCCATACCCACCGGCCGTTGTTCGAGTCCCTGCCGCGCCTCGAAACATTGAAGATCGAGATCGAAAACCTCTGCCGCAGGTATCCGCAAGCCCCAGCCGGAGAGAAGTTTGAATTGGAATCAAAGTTGACTCTCCTGAAGGAAGAATACGTCAAGCTGCAGCACAAGGACCACCGGACCCAGAGTTCCGAAAATCTCTACCACGACGGTCCGCTGCTGCCCTGTTTGTTCAACTCGGGCTGCGGCATCGGCCGCCACGGCATCACCGCCCTCGAGATCGCTGCCGGCCGCATCGCCCTGGTCTACTGGTTCGACCGCCGCAAATCGGCCAAGTATTTTGAGTCTGAAGGCAGACAGCCGCAGCAGCTCGGCGACAGCGACTATTTTCGCGTGGTTCTGAAGGAAGAAGACCTGGATTATATATTCACCAGGATCAATCTGCTGGGATGAAGATCCGTGACAAGTGACGAGTAACAAGTAACGAGA
>SPCN01000142.1 GCA_004525465.1 Chrysiogenales bacterium
AACTTCCAAATTCAGCACCGGAGGTTTTTATGAGTTTCATGAAAAAAATCAGATACAGCCGGCGTTTCGGGTTCACCCTTGGCGCGACGCTGTTGATGCTGGCGCTGCCACTTGCGGCCAATGTCCAGAATCAGATCACGAATTCGGATCCGGAACTGCGCCTGAAAGGATACCAACAGCAGCAGGAGATGAAAAAAAACAGCCCTTACAAGGATATGAAATGGCAGTTCCTGGGACCGCTCAACGTCAGCGGCCGCTGCACCGACGTGGCCGTGGTAGCGCCCAAGGGCCAGAACTACACCATTTACGCGGCCACGGCTTCGGCCGGCCTTTGGCGCACCGTGAACGAGGGTACGACCTGGGAGCCCATCTTTGAAAACGGCCCCTCAGTCGCCATCGGCGATGTGGCCCTGGCAGCGAGTGATCCCAATATCATTTGGATCGGGACCGGCGAAGCAAATATTTTCCGCAGCTCCCAGGCAGGCTGCGGTGTCTATAAGTCGATTGACGGCGGCAAAACCTGGCTGCACATGGGGTTGACCGATACTTACACCATTCCGCGCCTCATTATCCATCCCAAAGATCCCGACACTGTATACGTGGCCGCCTCGGGCCACGAGTGGACGAAAAACAGTGAACGCGGCGTCTACAAAACCAGCGATGGCGGCAAAACCTGGCAAAAAATTCTCTTTATTGATAACGAAACCGGAGCCATTGACCTGGCCATGGACCCCGGCGATAGCGAGACTCTTTACGCGGCCGTATGGCAGCGCACGCGCCCAAAATGGAACGACCCGCGCAACGGTCCCCAAAGCGGCAAGAGCGGTATCTATCGCAGTCGCGATGGCGGCCGCAATTGGCAGCCGATAAATCAGGGCCTGCCCGCGGCCAAGTTTCGCGGCCGCATCGGCTTGGATGTCTCACTCTCCAACCCGAACACCATCTATGCCCTGGTCGATAATTATGAAATTTCCCGCCAGCCCACGGCCGAGGATCTGCAAAATCCTTATGGTGTCCCTTCCTGCGGCTTCATCAAGGGCGCCACGGTCTACCGTTCAGATGATCGCGGCGCTTCCTGGCGCCAGGTCAGCGGCCAAACGCCGGAGATGAAAAAATTCATGGAACGCCATTCCAACACCTATGGCTGGGTCTTCGGTCAGATCCGCGTCGATCCCAACGACGCCGAAACGGTTTACATCCTGGGCGTGCCGCTCAGTGTTTCCAACGACGGCGGCAAAACCTTCCGCCACCTCGACGGCATGCACGCCGACCATCACGGCTTGTGGATCGATCCGGCCAATCCTGATTACCTGGTCAACGCCAATGACGGCGGCATCTCCGTTTCCTACGACCGCGGCAAGAACTGGCGCTGCTTCACCGACAACCTGCCCGTTTGCCAGTTCTTTAACGTCAACTTCGACATGGCCAACCCCTTCCACGTATTCGGTTCCATGCAGGACCACGGCAGTTTCCGCGGTACGGTTGATCTCAGCCGTGGCCGAGACCGCATCCCGGCCCTGGCCTTCGAATACACGCCCGGGGGCGAAGGCTCCAACCACGCCATCGATCCGAACGATGCCAACCTGGTCTACTCAGCCGGCTTTTACGGCATGCTCAGCCGTAGCGACATCAGCCGCCGGGACTGGGGCCCGGAGAAGTGGATCGTGCCCACGACCTATGAAAACGAACCCCGCCTGCGCGGCCAGTGGCTGGCCCCATTCATCCTTTCCAGCCACAATTCCAACATCATCTACCACGGCATGCAGTACCTGTTCCGCTCCCTCGACCGCGGCGATACCTGGGAAAAGATCAGTCCCGACCTGACCTATAACAGCAAATCCGCATTGGGCGACATCCCCTATCAAACCCTGTTCAGCATCTCTGAATCCCCGTTAAAGTACGGCCTGATCTATGCCGGCACGGACGACGGCCGCGCCCACATCAGCCGCGACGGAGGCAAAACCTGGCTGGAGATCAGCGCCGGGCTGCCCGCCCGGAAATGGGTTTCACGCCTGGTGGCCTCGCGTTACAAGCTGGGCACGGTCTATATGACGCAGAACGGCAAGCGGGACGACGACTTCGCACCATACGTATGGAGATCAGACAATTTTGGCAGAACCTGGCAGAACATCAGCAGCGGTATTCCGCTCGGTCCGGTCAATGTCATCCGCGAAGACGTCCGTGATCCCGACACCCTTTACCTGGGAACCGACAACGCCGTCTTTATCAGCCGTGACCGTGGCCAAAGCTGGCACATACTGGGCGGCAACCTGCCGGCGCTGTACGTCCATGACCTGGTCATTCAGCCCCGGGACAACATCATCGTCATCGCCACCCATGGCCGCGGCATGTGGGCTCTTGATGCCGACCCGCTGGCCAAAAAAAAGGTGGATAGCGAAGAGTAATCGGCCACGGAAACGGCCAGGGAAAAGCCGTCTTTGAATTTACCGGGCGATTCGATTACAATCACTTCGGAAAGCAAACTGGTATGAACGCTGAATTGCAGATAAAAAAGGTCGCCTCCCGGCGGCTGCGCCGTGAATTTATCCTCTTTCCCTACCGTCTCTACCGGGACAATTCCTGCTGGGTCCCGCCGTTGCTGAGCGAGGAAAAAAAGTTTCTTTCCGCACGCCACAACCCGTTTTTACTGAACAACCGCGTCGAGCTTTTCCTGTGCCGGCGGGGCAATGAAACGCTGGGGCGCATCGCCGCCATCCTCAACCTGGACCACCAGCGCCAGCACCATGACCAAAGCGGTTTTTTCGGAATGTTCGAGTGTGTCGATGATCCCCGGGTTGCCGCCATGCTGCTGCGGGCGGCCGGCGATTGGCTCAGCGCCAACGGGGCCGACACCCTGCGCGGCCCGACCAGTTTTTCGCTGAACGGCATCTCCGGACTGCTCATCGAAGGATTTTCCCTGCCGCCGGCCATCCTGATGGCCTATAACCTCCCCTATTATCAACCACTGCTGGAGGGGCTCGGCTTCAGCCCGGTAATGAGATTTTTCGCCTACGAAGTGTCCAGGCAGACCATCCGCTTTCCCCGGGCCGTCGAAAGGCTTGAAAAAAAGCTGCATGACGGCGGCATTCATTTTCGCAGCATGGATTTTTCCAGGGCGGAAAGAGACATGACCATCATCATCGATCTCTTTAACCAAGCCTGGGCCGACAACTGGGGCTTCGTGCCGGCCACGGTCGAAGAAGGGCTGGACGCTTTCAATAAAATAAAGCCCTTCGCCAAGAACGATCTGATCATTCTGGCTGAAAAAAACGGCCGGCCTGTAGGCTTTTCCCTGGCCCTGCCCGACGCCAACCAGGCCATCAAACCGCTGGGTGGCCGCCTTTTCCCGCTAAATTGGCTGCGCCTGCTGCGCAACCTGAAAAAGATCGACCTCATCCGCGTCATGCTGATGGGTGTGGCAAAGGAATACCGCAACCTGGGCATCGACCTGATTCTTGATAAGAAAACCGCCGAAAACGCTCTAAAGTATGGTTATCATAAAGCCGAAATGTCCTGGATCCTGGAAAGCAATGAAGCGATGAACCGGGTCCTGCGCCACATCAACGCCCATATAACCAAAACCTATGCCGTATATGAAAAAAAAATCTGAAACATTTTGAAAAAACAAATCTATTTCCTTTTCCTGGTGCTTAACCTGGTATTGTCAGCATACGGTGAAATGGTCTTCGTCCCCGGCGAAGTCAATTCGCTCTGCAATTACGATAATTTTTTCTACAGCCTGCCGGAGCACGATTTTCTATTTTATTTCAATCAAGATAAAAAACCAGGAAAGGTATATCGTCCGCACCATCAAGGGATATTACTATTGAGTTGATTAAAAAAAAACCGCCCAAAGGGAGGCCGGCCATGAATTGCAAAAATGCATCCTTCGCGTTTCTTTTTTTTCTGGTCCTCTTCGCGTCACTGTCCGCCCAGACTGAAGAACCGATCAAGGAGACGGTTTCCGTGATCAACGTCGAAGTGCCGGTACGGGTTTTTTCAGACGGACAATCCGTTTCCGG
This sequence comes from Chrysiogenales bacterium, assembly GCA_004525465.1. Lineage (GTDB taxonomy): Bacteria > Acidobacteriota > Aminicenantia > UBA2199 > UBA2199 > UBA2199. The sequence continues at coordinate 4,023 of SPCN01000142.1, forward strand.
CCTGACCAAGGATGACTTCCAGATCACGGAAGACGGGAAACCCCAGCAGATCAACGGGTTCCATGTCTTTCACAAGAAAATCGGCGCCGCTACCGAGGCAACAGAATCATCGTCCCCCGCCCAACAGCCCGCCGGCAGATATTTCGTCCTGATCTTCCGCACCTATTCCTGCAACGAAAAGCTTGAAAAAGGGCTGCAGTATCTGTTCGACAAAGTCCTGCGGCCGCAAGACCAGGTCTTCGTCATGGCCGGCAACCGCAGCCTGATGTTCGAGCAACTCGGGGCCGACAGCGAGGCACAATCCAAAATCCTGGATCTTGTGCGCTCTGAGAGCAAGGTTGCCCACAACCGGACATTGAATTTCCTGCGCAGCATCGAGCAGAGCCTGAACATGAACAAGTTTCGCATGGCCATAGGCGGCCGGGCCGCTCTCAGCGCAGATTACCTTACGAACTTTCTGGACTCCTATCTGCGGGCCTGGCAGGATTTTAAACGCCGTTATCTATCATTGGAACTGGATAAGTTTTATTATTTTTCACGGCACCTTGAACGCATCAGGAAGGAAAAATGGGTGCTGAATTTCTATCAGCTGGAGCAGTTCCCGCAGATCGCCCTGGGCAGCGAAATCGAAAGGGAACTGAACAGTTATATCGGCACCCTGGAAGAGAGCATGAACCCGACACTGATTGGCCAGGGCCGGATCCTCAAAAAGCTTCTGCAATCCATCGAGATGGAAATGAAGGTGACAAAAGATTTTCCGGCCGAGGAAGCCAGCAAGCTTTTTTACAAAGTGAACGCCACCTTTCATTCATTTTTCATGCGCGCGTTTTATGACGCCGGGAATCCGGAACTGGAGTTCCACAACGTGGCCAGCGATATCGAGAACAGCCTGCGCGCTCTGACCGAAGCTACGGGGGGCACCTTGATCTCCTCCAACGATGTGGAAGCGTCACTGGCCACGATCGGCGGAAAAACCGACGACTACTATCTTTTAACCTACGAACCGACCAACGCCAAAAAGATCGGCAAGCTCAAAGTGACGGTAAAAGATAAAAAATTCAAGGTCCTGTACGACAACAACATTCGCGCCGACTATATCAACGAGTACCTGAAAAAAAGGGATCGGGAAAATCCCAGCGTGAAGATCACGGAGCTTTCGTTCCAGAAAAAGCAACTGGCCTTCGTCATCCGTGATTATTCCCAGGCCAAGCTCAAAGGGGAAACATCCGGGCTGCTCATGGTGCGCATCCGCATCAAGAACGACCGGGAGCAGAGTCTTTTTGACCAGAGCAAAAGCCTGAAGTCCGCCAAGAAAACCTTTTCCCTGTCGCTGGATTTCGATTTCCTGGCCGCGGGCAAGTACGATATCATCATCGATGTCCTCGACCAGGTCAGCGGCAAGACCTGCACCGAGGTCATCCAGCCGCTGGTCAAATAAAACCGGAGGTGCCCGGCATCACGGGTTAGCTTTTTTCGTTCCTTGTCATCAGTTGGCGAATCATGTTATGATGAACTTTCAAGAAAAAAGGGCGCCAACATGGACGAACATATTAAAAACGAGATTGCCAAGCTGAAAAAATATTTCCTTGGCCGCAAGGATTCCCTTTCCGGCCTGGAAGAACTGGCCGGCGCACCTATCCAGCACCATTTCCCGGTCGATCTCTGGCAACTGTCAGACAGCGAACTGGACGGAGAAATGGGCAAGCGCCTGAGCTTTCTCAACGACGACATCGATTGCCGCCCCACTCCCGACATCACGTCCCACCGCCGCTTCATCGGCCCGGCCATCGTCCTTTTCAAGAAAATCATCTTCAAACTCCTGCGGCCGTACACCAATACCCTGTTCATACGCCAGAACCGCTTCAATGACCAGTTGGTCGCGTTTCACCTGGCATCCTTCATCCGTTTCCGCCGGCTAGAGGAAAGAATGCGCAAGTTGGAACACCGGGAAATGGAAATCAGCGAGCAGGCCGACGAGACCCCCGGCGGACCGTCCCCCCTTATCAGCAAGCATGATGCCGATTGACACCCAGGCCGAAAGTTTTTTCAAAGGCCTTGCCGGCAAGGACCCCGCAAGCGGATCACGGATCCATTCCCTGACCAAGGCCGTAGCCGGAAAATACGGGGCGCAGTCGGCATACAACCTGTTGCTGCGCAGCGA
>SPCN01000335.1 GCA_004525465.1 Chrysiogenales bacterium
AAGAACAATGAAAATCGTACATAGATTTGTTTTTAAAAAGGTTTTGGAAAAAAAATCCATAAAACAAGGAGAAAAAAAATCAACATGAAAGGGATGAAAAAGTGGATGTTGGGTTTTTGTCTGCTGGGCATTTGCGCTTCTCTGGTTTTTCTGCCGGGGTTGCTGACTGGCAATGAAGAACGGGCCGACAATCCGGTCGCCAAGAGGGAAATGCTGCAAAAAGAATTGACGGAAATGCGGGCCGAAATGCGGGCCAACGGCTGGGATTTCCAGATCGGTCCCAACCCGGCCATGCAGTACAGCATTGAGCAGTTGTGCAATTTCAAACCCGAATTGAAGCCGGCCATTTCCTACGCTATTGAGCCAGGCGATGTGGCGGTCAAGGCCGCCCTGCCCGCAGCGTTCATCGGCACCTACACTCCGATCAAGAACCAGGCCAGCTGCGGCTCCTGCTGGGCTTTTTCGACCATCGCCGGACTGGAAGCGGCCATCAAATGGAAAAATGGCCAGACTTATGATCTGTCCGAACAGCACCTGGTTTCCTGCAATCCTTATGGCTGGGGCTGCAACGGCGGATTTTTTGCTTTTGACATGATCGTTCCCTCCATGGGCTATTACCCCGGCGCCATGCCCGAAGCCTGCTTCCCCTATACCGCCCTGGATTCGGCCTGTTCGTATTGCGCCTCACCGACCTGGTTCCCGGTCGCCCACTGGCAGTACGTCGCCACCAGTAATACGGTGCCCACGGTCGACGCAATCAAGAACGCCATCTATACATATGGGTCTGTCTCGGTCGGATATTATGTTGACCGCTATTTCCAGGCCTATACCGGCGGCATCTTCACTTCCTGCAAGAAGAAAGTGAACAATATCAACCACGCCGTCATCCTCTGCGGCTGGGACGATGCCACGGGCACTTGGCTAATGAAGAATTCCTGGGGCACCGGTTGGGGCGAAGCCGGCTTCATGCGGATCAAGTACGGCTGCAACAAGGTCGGCTATGCCGCCTGCTACGCCATCTATTGAGGAGGCGATCAGAAAAGTTCTTCCTCCATCTTATTCCTTAGAAAAAAAACCCGCTCTCTGCGAGGGCGGGTTTTTTTTGCCCGTTTCCATGGGGGCGCAGTTGAAATTAAATTTTTTTTTTTATATGATGAAGACAGGAGGCAACCATGGAAGAAAAAACCTATATTCCGGCCGATGTTCCCAATGATGCTCTCAATGAATATCTGAGCAATTACGATGAAATAACCCTGGGCTCAGGACGGCTGATGCTGTTCGCCGGTGACCAGAAGATCGAACATTTGAACGATGATTTTTATGGCGAGGGCATTGCCGCCGACGACAACGATCCCGAACACCTTTTCAAGATCGCCAGCCAGGCCGAGATAGGGGTGTTTGCCGCCCAACTGGGACTAATCTCGCTCTATGCCAACGATTACCCGGATATTCCCTACCTGGTCAAGCTGAATTCCAAGACCAACCTGGTGAAAACTGCCCAGCAGGATCCCCTTTCCACCCAGATGATCGATGTGCGCCAGGTGGCCGAATTCAAGAAAAACACCGGGTTGAACATCCTCGGGGTCGGCTACACCGTGTATCTGGGCAGTGAATATGAAAACACCATGATCCGCGAAGCGGCCCAGGCGGTGTATTGGGCCCATCGGCATGGAATGGTCACGGTGCTGTGGATCTATCCGCGCGGCAAGGCGGTCAAGGATGAAAAATCCCCCGAACTGATCGCCGGCGCCACGGGTGTGGCCGCCACCCTGGGCAGCGATTTTGTCAAGGTCAACTATCCGAAAAAAGAGGGCCAGAAACCGGCTGAGAGCTTAAAGCAGGCGATCAAGGCGGCCGGCCGGACAAAAGTGGTTTGCGCCGGAGGTTCCAGCATGGAGCCCAGGGCCTTCCTGCAGCAATTGCACGACCAGATCTTCATTGCCGGCGCCTCGGGTAACGCCACCGGCCGCAACATTCACCAAAAGCCTCTGGAAGAAGCGATTCGCCTGACCAACGCCATCACGGCCATCACCGTCTACGGCAAGTCGGTCGACGAGGCTTTCCAGATCTATGTCGGGAAGTGAAAAGAAACTGCCGGACTGAAAAAATTCAAAAAGCTTAGTTTTTGGTTTCTTCTTTCAATATTTTTCTCGAATTCTGCAAGGTCCGGTTTACTTCATTGCCAATGGCGTCGATCTTCTTTTCGATACGGACAAGCCGTTCATCCATAGCGATGATCTTCGCTTCCAGGACTGCGGTTTGTTCCCACACATCGTTCAGGTTGGCAGCCCTTTGCATGACCCGGGGCTTCACCGTGCCATCGACCTGGGGATTGGCGGCCTTACTGGCTACGAAAAACACAAGTACCAGGCACAGCGCCACGCCCAGCAGTATGCCCTGCCAGTTCAAATTGATTTTTTTTGCTTTCATCTCGGTCCTCCTGATTTATATCGTTTTCAAGTTACCATAGGCGCAGTAATATTGCAATTTGGCTCTGAATTTTCGACTGGTTTTCTGCGATGATTTTTTGCGCGCCGGCGCTTTGATTTTCTTTGAACCGGGAAGGGATGCCTTGTCCGCGCATCCGGCAGGACTCGAACCTGCTGCTTGCGGTCTAGAATTTATCAGGGTTGATGGACGGCCCTGTACCTGGAGATTCAAAGAGGCTTGAGGAACATCTGGGAAAAATAGTAGAGCGGGCCATCCGGGTCTTTAGCCACGCCGACGCCGGTGAGGTCGAAATCCCCCTCGATAATGTCCTGGTGATCGGGGCTACTGAGCCAGGCATCCAAGGCGTCCTCCGCGCTTCTGGCAGAGGCGACATTCTCGGCGATGACCGACCAGGGGATGATCTTCTTGATCTGGGCGATGCGGTCTTCGAAGCCCTGATGGCCGACAGGGACCTGGCTGTTGGCAATGGCCTGGCTATGGGAGCGCTCCTCATCGGCC
>SPCN01000015.1 GCA_004525465.1 Chrysiogenales bacterium
ATTGGCCATGTCATAAAGATCTAGAGCTTTTTTAAATTGTTTCTTGGCAAAAATTTCAGTACGAAGGGCATCGGTTTTTCCATCGGGTCTTTTAAATTTTGCCCCCTGGTCATCCTTCCAGGAGTTTGGAGATATATCTCCACAACAGCTATTGGCAAATGCAGCAATAACACCCGTTGATTTCTCAAATAATTGTTCTGCATAACCTTTGTTGTCACCGGAAATGAGTTTATTTAATTCTCCCATATTGGTTGGATGAAGGGCAAACCAATTAATGGTGCCAATGCTCTCATCTTGATCATTCAAGAATTTTAATAAGGTCATCTTTTTGTAAAGTGGTTCCACGACCATATCTTCGGTCAATTCCTTGTCTGTAACTTCAGGATTCATTTTATAAGCACCTATTGAACGGATGCCCCCGCATTCATTCAGATCTGCTGAGTGAATGAAGATTTTACCTGTTTGTTTGTTGTGATAAGCTTTTATAATCGAGCCATGAATGCCTTTGACGATTTGTTCAAAGTTTTGTTGGTTGAAACCTCTTATTGATGCATTATAAACCAGATAATGGGAATAACCACCAGGACCGCTATGAGTATGGGTTGCCGTAATCATTACATTGTTGTCATTAAATAATGGTTGCCCATGCTGATCCAGGAGGCCCGAATCTTTTAACTTTTTTATTACTTCGCCTTTTACTGCCAGAGTACATGCTCCCAGATCGGCACAAACAATGGCTACAATTTTATTATTTGCCAAATCTTCAATGACAAAAGCACGACTATGAAGTCTGGTATGAATTCCTTTGCCTGTTTGGCAGAATCTTGACATTCCCATGAAACCGATTTCCAGGCAAGGTCCAGTCACATCATCTTTGCCGATTCCTATTTTAAAGCCCATATAAATTATCCTCCGATTTAATTGATCGTCTTACTACCTTTAGAGCTTCATGAAAAGTTCACTAGGATACCGTCGATTTTTTTGCGGATCGAACAATTGTAGAAGAGAAGCTTTCTTGGTTTTGTCGTTCCATTTTTTTAATTGAATATGATGATGACCTGCGGCTTTAACCTCTTCACTTTCAACAAAACATGGGGTTTTATCACACCATTTGCCGCAATTGGCATATATCCCATTCTTTTTATTATCCAAATACAGGTCTGGTCTGATTGTTTGTTCGTGTGTATGTCCGGCTATGAAAATTTTTTTATCTTTTTTTAACCATTCTTGGAAATACAAAACAGTCCAGGCCAATAAATAGTCTTGATCAGAATTTTTTGGATATTTCTTTTTCCAAAAAGCAGGCAGTTTCCTATAGTTTTCAATTACTTCCGAAAAGGTTACTTTAATATTGCCCGGCATGACTACTTCTTCATTTATGTCAATCTTTGACCATTTTAGTAAATTGGTAATTACCTTTTCTATTAGATTTTTACTTTGAGGATCCTTTAACCTTTGGATCATGCCTTTTACTAAAGCTTCTAAAATTGGTATTTTTCTATTTCCATTTCTTGTTTGCTTGGTCGCTCCTATTCTGGAAAGAAAATAGCCTATTGGGAGTGGTTTAAATTTGTTTGCATCTCTTTCGTCAGGAGCGCACCACATCCAATATGTATTTCCGTGTAAAGCAACGAGTTTATTTTCTTCATAAACATTATCACGTAGAATGTTTATTTGGGGAAACTCGGCTAGAATATCGCTATCTTTATAATCAATATCATGATTTCCACGGAGAATGAAAACTTGCTTGTTTCCTGATAAAATTTTAAGGCTATTCATTAAGTTTTCATTTTTTTTTGCTTTTAAAATATTGGAGTATGTTGGAGGGCGTATATCGATCGGACAAACATTGTTATCCAATATATCTCCTAAAAGAACGACCTTATCTACTTCCTGATCCTCAGCTAAATGATTAATAAAATTTGCACATGTATCTGCGTTTTTCTTTTTTAACCATTCATATGGATATGATCCCGAACCCAGCGGCCAATCAGGCCCCATGTGAAAATCACTTAGGAAAATTTGTTTTGACATAAGATTTCTCCTAATAAATTAAATGATATGAAAATCAATTTTTATTATCTTTATATCCCTTGATACGTTCCCATTTATTTGTGTTAATATTGGAGGCACTTGCTTGTATTAAAGTTCGAGTGCTATACTTTCCTTGTCTGATTTCGGGTACTGAGAAGCGAATTGTTTCTTTCCATTCGCAGGTGCTTTTGCCCATGGTAATGTATATTTTGTGAGATAGTTGAACCACAATGTTGGTTTACGTATCGACCATTGAATTACTGCCGCAATTGCATGTTTATCAGGGTGTTTATGGATCGAGCCATTGGTGCTGACCAGGAAATGTTTTGCATCAATCAGCTTCATCAGATCCTCCGAGATATTATGCCGGCTCCCGTGATGTGACAACTTAACTGCATCGACTTTCAACCGTGTTTGTCCTATGGGAATAAGCTTCTTGATCGACTCGCAGATGATATCGGCATGAGCATCGCCCAAGAACAGACAACTCTTGCCTTCAAACTCAGCAAAGAAAGCGATGCTGGTGCCTTTCGCCAGTGATTGATCGGTCTTGAGCTGCTTCTTCAACTCGTCTGTAAAGTTCTTCGGTCCTCCAAGCAGGCCTTCTTCAGGATGATACTTCGTTATCTCAACAAGTTGTTCCCAAGCAGCATCGATGTCCCCGGGTTCTAAACCATGTTTTTCCACATCATCTGCCCATTTGTCTGCCATATCCTGCAACCTTTTCGGGTCTGGCGAGAGCAGTGTAAGTTTCATCCCATCCTCGAGAGTTACCACGGGGAGTGGTTTTTCAGGTTCGACAATGACAGCTTTCCTGTTAAATGCCTTGTTCCATTCTTCAAAAGCCCGCCGGCTGATCAGGGCGCTTAGAAAATCACCTTCTCGACCACCGAGCATTTCAGATTTTTTCAGATGGCGCCATCCGTTGAACCAGATGTCTTCGGGTTCGATAGGCCAGTTGCTCCTTTTTTGTGCAAGTAAGCGGATAATCCCCTCGATATGGTCAGTATCCACATGGGTGACAACCAGCAACTCTACTCTTTTGTCACCATCGGGGAGTTTATTTAGCTTGTCTACTAAAGTTGGGTAGGCGCCGATAGGGCCACCGTCTATGAGGATACGGCGTTGGTTTCCCTTCTTCCCATACTCGATCCAAATGGCATCTCCCTGGTTCGCAGGAAGCAGCTCGATACGAAAGTATGAATCGGACATACTACCTCCTTCTATTTAAGCCTCCAGTCAGCATCGCCGTATGCGACGATGCAGAGAGGTATCAACATGCCCTCGAGCAGTGCTTGTTGTTTGATTGATTGGATGACCTCACCAAGGCGTTCCGATTTGGCGTTATCCTGCTTGAGTCCCCGGATGAGCATTTCCGCTACTTTTGCAGCGTGTCCGCCAAATACCGTTGCAATGGTCCCGATGACCACGCCCGCGCCTTTTCGGCGGAACCATCTAACATGACTCCCATATTCCAGAGCTGTGCCGCTGGTATCACATCCTAGCAATGCGACCAAAGGATATTCCGCTGCTCCTTCTGGACGGACATGAATATTTTTTATATGATTGCTTCTGATTGTTTCCCCGCCGATTTCAAGGGTTGCCTTTATTCCGTCGCCATCCGTATGGGTTAAGGCCAGCAGTACGTGCGGTTCGTATGTTTGGACAAGCGTTGCCCAGTCTTTCCAGTCTTTTGCTTTATGTGGGGCGTCACCCAATTTTTCCGTGCATGCCAAGATAACGGGAGCAAACGCCTGATCAGCCACTTTTTCACTTGCCGCCACCACTGCGGGACCCGTTATCGACAATATCCAACGGTTGCCCGTCGGCTCGGACTGGATGTAGAAATCCTTTCCTTCCTCATCAAGCTCCGGCGTTATATCATGGCGTTCGATCACCTTGCTTACGCCCCAAAAGCCCAATGGGCACACGTATTTAATTTTGTCTACTCGGCAATCGTTTTTACATGTTCCTTTGGTGAGCGCATCCTTCCATGACAGACAGGGCTTTGCATCATCATCAGGAGCCTCAAAGTCATATATGAACTCAAAGGGGACAATTGCATCGGGCTTTGTACTGACGATTTGAATATATTTTTCATTCGCAATATCAGAACGATTTTTTGCTACTTTGAACTGTTCCTCAACGATGGACCAGTAAAGTGCATTGCCGAGATTGGCTAGTTCTACAAGCAATTCACGGTTTTTACCCGTATCAAGGCCGGTGCTGTAATCTTTTACTGATTTGGCAATCTTGCTTAGGGCTGCATTAATGTTGGTGGTAATTTTTTTGCATTCCGTTAAATCAACTCCCCAAGCATGATCGTTCGCTATCGCCGTAAGACGCGGCCGGCCGTCGGTTGTATGATTCATAACTAAAGCAAGATCGAACTGCCGCCGCTCTTCAAGGTCGTCGATATGCATCCGCACCGATAGAATATCTGTGAAGTATATTTTATCCTTATCTTTTATCTCAAGTTCATCGCCTACAACCCGGCCCATTAGCATCGCGGTTTGCAGGATGCGCCCGCGGTGTAATACGGTAAGCCGCCCTTCGAATCTCGCATGTTTCCCCGGCTGAACAAGGAACTCACATTCAGTGCTAGGGCCATGTTTGGGAAATTTGATAAACCTACGCAGAGGCTCTTTTAAGTGATTTGGTTCGCTTAAAACGACGGTCAAGTTCCACTCATCCCGGTCTTTCGGAAGTTTTTCCTCTGGAAACCCTTCTTCTAGCGTTACCCACTTCTCGTCAGGTAGCCCGATGCGTACACGTATGAGTGTCGCTACCCCTCTTTGGAACGCCCGACGCTCTTCGACAAGTTTTCCTTCTTTTTTGATGAATGTTTGTTCTTGCAGGAACCGCTTTTGCTGCTTTTCCGCAGTAATCTGTTTTTCAGCATCATGAACTGCTGCATGAATCTCATTCATGCCTATTGCAGCTTCTTCATGTTTGAATTTGTTTTCAGCGCTTTTATATTTTTCAAGCATGTCTGCCAAATTATTGGGATTTTTTATGTCATCTCTCTCTCTGTCCACAGGTATTTCCATTTTTCGGAAAGATTCAAATTGTATTTCCGGTCGGGCTTTTGGGGGCAACTTTATCAATCGATCATGAATCTTTTCAAGAATATGCTCGACTTGGAAAGTGGCGAGATCCCTACTTAGAAAGATGACCGGGTCTGTCGGGCATCTTTTATTGAACGCATCAGAAGCAGCGACATCAATAGTCTGGTTATGCGAGAGATTCTCGACAAAAATATTAAACGCTTCCCCAAGAACTTCGTTCGTCACTGTTGGGTTAAGAAATATGAATCCACTCGCTCGACCCTCTGCAGCAATAGAGGAGAGTCGCTCGCTCATGGCAATAAGGTCATCTTCGAATGTCCCGCGTACGATAAACAGATTAGTCTTCTGTGGAACGGGAGTTTCCAGGAGTGTCCTAAGCAGTTGGCTGCTGCTCCCGGTGAACAGTAAAACGTCGCAATTGGCATTTTCGCGATCGATCCGTACGGTTCTTGTAAGTTGGTTAGATGGCCACAAGAAACGTATTTTGTTGATGATTTCTTCCGTTACATTGTCTGTGAAATATCCCAGGCGCAGCGGCCACTTCATATAAAAGTATGCCTGTCGCGCTGGGAACTCAATGAATGCTGTAATTTTCTTCGGTGCCGCTTCAAAGAGAAGCCTGAACCAAGGTCTGATGAGTTCTGATGCGGGATACCAGACAACCTGAAAACGTAGTTTGATTAAATTATTATTGAATACTTTTTCCCAGCTTTGAGCGAGTATTTTAGGATCCAGCTCGGAGAGCAATGTTACGTGTTCCGCAATCTTTACGGGAAGATCATGTTGAGGAAATTTCCAGCGAATTAAGACTTCCTTGTTAATTGCTCCTTCGAGTGACTTGTCCAAGACAGCCGTAATGAGATTTACAGGAATTTTATGCCTGGTAATTTTGCTTTTTGGCGCAACATGCTTAAGGATATCAGCGTCAGGCAGCTTTTCCGCTTGGGCTGTCAGGATTCCTATCGCAGCGAACGCATTCGCAAATTGTTTGTCGTCAAGCTCTAATCCCCATTTTTCCCAAAATTCAAATGTTCCCATTGTTACCTCATTGAAATTTTAATTAAATTGGATATGTTTGGATTGGGAGATGTGTCGCCGCTGGCAAATCGGAATTAAAACGTGAACGAAGTGCGGAGTCGGCTAAACTATATCCCCAGTTTATTAATTGGCCTTGTTCTTTCTCATCGAACTTGTTCAAACGTGTGCGCATTTTAGAAATCGCCCGGGTAACATCGCTGTCTTTTACCAGGGCCGGTGGGAGGTTTTTGTCTTTAAGCGGGTATTCATCTATGTTCACACCGATCCCCCAGTAAGCACCTCGGTTTGTGCCAGCGATATACTTAGCGATCAAGTCGCGCGTGCGCAAAGCCCGAATTTGCTCGGACATGATGTCCAGCGTCCGTTTGGTCCTGGCCAGTTGGCTCAGCCTGGAACAGATCATCTTACGCTGAAGTGAGAACGGTGCGCCGGCATCGCTGATCAGTAATATGTCGCAACTTTTAACAATGCGTTCCAATCCCAAATTATCATAAACGCCTCCGTCCACCAGCCACATTGTCGATTTGAGATAACTGTCATCATGGAGGTTGGAAATATTACTTTTTTGCCATGCGCTTGCATCGACATCCACCTTCACCGGGCATAATGGGGGAGGGAATGCGCTGGATGCCGCGACGGCGACAGCCAGTTTTAATACCGGATTCATAATTTTACCGAGATGATATTCACCCAGATAATCTCTGGTGAACCGGACACTGGCTCCCGTCTGCATGCTGGTCGCATAAATAGTAAAACGGGGCCCTTTCCCTGTTCCCGGCAAATCATGCAAAGTCGCATCACAAAAAAGATGTTTACGATACTTATTGATTAACAATTCACTTGGACGCTTAACAGGGTTAATGATTCCTCCCAGAATCGTACCCACATCAATCGTGTGTCCACAAAAAAGAACGATCGGCTTGACGATGATCTCCTCAAAATTGGTCGCCACATGATCGATGTTAAATTGCAGTTCATTCCATTTATAACCAAGATAAGCGGCGATAATTGAGCCGCCTGAAACACTGGTGATTTCGTCAATGCTTTCCATCAGGCCGAGTTCATTCAACCGCCACAAGGCGCCAACATGAAACAGTGTTGCGCGAAAACCACCTCCCGATAAAGCCAAGCCTGTTTTGCAGATTTGCTTGTTCATAAAAACTCTCCTTCGCCTAAGCTCCCGCCGTTAGGCGTTGCGCGTGTCCTTTAAAAGCATCCATGTTTTAGCTCAGTTCAACTTTCCGCCGGCAATGTGTCGGCGGAAGGTCAGTGAACTGTTTGCTCTCTCTCGGGACGGTCTTTTTTCAGTTTGTAATAGAGGGTGCCGTCGAGGCTCTGAAAAACCTTGATGCGCCCTTTTTTCACAAGCTTTTCCAGGGTGCGGGAAACTTTCACGAAAGTGATCTCCACGTTTTGCCGTTGCACCCAGAACCTGGCGATGCCCTCTGCCGTGTCCACCGCGTCGGGATTCTGTTCGAGATAGGCGAGGATCATCTTCTCGATGGTTTCTCTTTTCCTGAACATCAATCGGACCTTCCCTTTCACTTACAGCAATTCGCATGCCAAGGAAATCAGAAAGGAAAAACCTTTACTGATTTATCCAGGGAATAAAGTCAAAACTCTTCTCTGAACGGTTCCATTAGTCGATTTATTGCTTCTTGATGAATCTCCGGAAGAAGGGCATCGAGGCATGAGAAATTGCCTCTTGCGCTGCCACAAAAACGCCCGGATCCCCTTCCTTGGCGGCTCCGATCAAAATCTGCAGCGCCTTCAGCATTTCTGAATCACGCCGGAGAAGAGCCTTGGTAAAGTCTCTTCGCAAGTTCGGCTCCTCCCGCACCAATTCCCGGAGAAAACCAATGAATTTCGTGCGGTCTTCGGGGATGATTTGCAGATTCTTCAGGCAGATCTCCGACATCCGTTTGGATGCCTTGGATTGGGACATATTGGCAAACATTCTAAGGAGATTCTCCATTCTCTGTACCGCAACGCCGATTACTTGGTTCACGGTCGCTGCCCGGATACAAAAGAGAATTCCTCCGACCGGCTTTTCTTTCCAGGTTTCCACCACTTTGATCTTGGCTGTTGCGCCGATCTTCGTTCCTTCAGGCAGCGAGACCTGCAAAACCGCTTCCCGTTTTTCTAATGGGCCCAGTTTGATTCTCCGGACAACGACTTTATTCTCCAGGGACTGAATCTGAATCACAATGTTTCGCCCCCGGCGCTGGATTTCCGCTCCGGTCACTTCGGCAAATTTCAATTCGGCCGGAATGATCAGCTGAATCTTTGGAGGATTTGGCAGGCCGGGAACGTGGGGAATGGTGATCGTCAAATCGACATCAATTGCTTCCCGAATGCCGTTTTCGATCCAGAAATAACTGGATTTGGTCCATTCCCAGACCGTGTCTTTAACATCGATATTGAGTTGCACCTGGTTATTGTCAAGATAAGATTCTCCCACCGGTTTGACCGGATCTCCCGGGGCGTTCAGCACCGTATGCAGGCAGTATTTTCCAGGAAGGGGAACGCTGCTCCAGGGCTGGTGCACCACCCGGCTCTCCCCGGACAGCAGGTTGTTCACCGGCACCGAAGCGATCGGATTCCACAAGAAGGGATTGTTCCACGTGCTCTGTTCCGACCAGGACAATCCGGCCGTGGCGTTCACGGTGGCACAGCCGAGGTTGTGAACACGGGCATAGATGGAATTGGTTTGTCCGAATTCTGCATTCTGGGGCGCGGTGATGCCATCGTTTATGTGCCGGACCCATAAATCGGGCCCCTCGTACCAGATATGGCTCGTATCCGACGGCTCCGTGCCGTCGTCCTCGGCGTAGTCGCGGCTGTAGATCCCCTGCGCAGGAACGGTCGCGGCGGGCAGGGCGTCCTCGAGAGCGACTCTGGGGGCGATGGAGCGGAAATCAAAGACCACCGTTTCGCTGGACGTCGTCTGCGCATGAGCATAGACATTGGCTTCGCGGATGGTCAATCTCCCATCCACATCGGTATCTGCGGCTACGGCCACTCCTGTCGGAGTTACTTCCCGAAGAGCATTGGCTGCATAATAGGAAAAGTCGGCATGGGGGCGGTCAAATACGGCGGAGTGGGATACCTGGTCATACCGGGCGGCCGTATGCGCCGTGTAGTGCAGCCCCGGAATGGCATCGAAGAGCGCTCCGCTGTGACAGGTCATGACGAACATGGTTTTGATCAGACAGGCGGGGAGGTGCTGGAACATAACAGAGAATTCGGCGTCGGTGACCTGTTCCCCCGTATTTTGGATCAGGGCGTGATACAGATGGTTGCCGGAGGCATCGTCGCCGTCCCAGCTGCCGTGCCCCATCCACCAGTAATAAAGAAAATCTCCGGACTGAATCTGGGGGACTCCCTGGGCCGGATTTCCCGCTCCCAGCCAGGTGAAGATGTTGTTGCAGTTGGCCTCAGTATTGGAAAAATCGGCGATCCGGACCAGGCCCGGGAATACCGCGGCCGTCTGATAGGCCGCATGGGCGCTGACGAAATCATTGCCGTTGCCGTAAAGGACGAAAATGCGATCATGGGTGAACCCACGTTCGATCAGCATCCTGTACATCAGGAAGAGATCGTACCAATACTCCGAATGGTACATCGCATCATCGGCTGTGGTGTTTCCCGCGCTGATGAGAACCGCATACTTCTGCTGGGCGGAAGCCGGAAAGGAAAGGGCTGCCAGCAAAATCATGCAGACAAGGATGCGGGCGAAAAATGAATAATGTTTCATGGTGGCCTCCTGGTTCAGTTTTCTTCCGGAACACGGATCTTGACGATGGTCTTCTTATCCTGATCCGCATACCAGAATGCTTTGCCTTCCCGTGCCAATCCGACCGGATTTTTCCCGGGGAGGCGGACGATGAAGCGGTGGGAGAGGCTCATTTTCCCGGAATCATCCTGAATGGTCCAGCGGGCCAGCAGCGAAGGATATTTCCCTTCGTTGTAGGTCGCCATCCACAGATAGGTTCCATCCGCAGTCAATCCCCGCGGAATACCCTCTGAATAAAAAGATCCCTTGATCACACCGCTCTCCGGATCGATCCGCAGGATGCGGCTGGACCAACCGGCCGAGTACCCCGCCCACAGGGACTTCCCGTCCCAGGCCAGGGCCTCAAGGGATTCCACTCCAGCGGTTTTCTCGGCGCGGATTTCCAGTATGCGGATGATTTTACCGTTGGCCGCGTCAAGGCAGAACAGTTTTCGGGGGTCTTCGCCGGAGCCCCAGAGCACTTTCCCATCCCCAGTCAGGGTTCTCAACCTTGGAGTCTCAATTTTTAAGCGTTTCAGTACCGCTCGTTTCTGCTTGCTCACTTGAAGCAGCACTCCTCTCTCCGAGTCAATGCTCCACAACAGGCTGCCGGAAGCAGCCAAACCCCGGATATTTTCCTCCAGAGAAAATGATTCGAGGATTTTTGACTCCCGGGGAGAAGTCTGGGCGAAGGAAGCGGCCGTCATACTCAATGCCAGCCCAATCCATACCAGCACCCTCCCTGTTTTCTTTCTTTTATTCATATATTTCCTCCTTTAAATTGGAATCGATCCTGGGCGATCAGGCGCGACGGATATTAACCTGAAAGCGGCCCATTTCCTGCTGCTTCCAAACCTGTTTGACGGTGACCGGAAAATAGGTCCCTTTCCTGACCGTCGGGGGCAAATGGATCCAGAGCCTCAGCGGTTCCAATGCCGATTTCCCGCAGCGAACATTCATGAAAGCGGAAATTTTTCCCGGTTGGACGGCAAAATGTGTTTCACGCTGGTTTTGCTCGATCCGGATAATTTCTCTTTTGGCCATCCGCTTTTCGTTTTTCAGCATTGGTGCAATCAACTGGATTTCAACTCGGCTTTCCAGAGGCAGTGAACGAAGATCGAATTCCAGATTGAATGGCTCGTTTCGCTGCTTGAATCCTGGGACCAGGAATGGAATTGCCGCCCAACCGTCGGGCCGAACGTTCTCGAAGGTGATGTTACGGTACGCCTGATTGTTACCGTTTCGCATCCAGCGGATGAAATCCTGGGCCGAATCGACCATCGAGGCATCAGGGAAGGGATCCAGGGTATTCCCGCAAAGAGCGATCAGGCAGAAGTGTCCTGCCGTACCCGGATCGGGGACGTGCGGCCAGGTCGCTGGGCCTGCGACCGCCATACCTCCAGCGGGAACGATGATTCCTGAGATTTCATCGATGAGCGTCCACAACGAGGGGGCGCAGGTAGTCGTCAGTGGGGCGTAATAGACCCTTACCGCAGCCTCGGCAGATTGCCCACCCAAGTTATGAACCCGGACATAGACATAATTATCATTTCCGATTTCCACCTTGTCTGATCCCGGGTCGACCGCCGGATCGCCCAGTGCCGTTTGTGGATCGGAGAGGGCATCCTTGCGGACGATGATATCCGGGCTCATCGATAAATAGGACGATGACGGTTCCATGCCGGTATCGGCCATACTATCCCGGATATAAAGATCGGGAATGGTCGAGCATACACTCATTTCCATCAGCCCGGCGCCGATGTCATCGATGATCTGTGTCATTTCGGCCGGAAGCGGTTGAAATGAGGTTCCCCATTCAATGCCATAGGAAAAAATCTTTCGCCTGGTGAAATCTGAGAGATAACGGCTGAAAACATAAGGTGCCGAATCCCCGGCCGAAACCCCCACCTGGTTGAAAATCTGGCCAACCGTATAGGATCGCCCGCGGACGGCAAAGACGGCGTCGCGCATTCTCCCGGCGATATACAACTGTTTTTGGTGATCATCGGCGAAAATGAACTCTCCATATGCATCACCTGAAAATCCTCTCTGCCCGTGATAGGCGGGACTGTCGAAGCGCTTTTCAGCTTCGGTGCTCTGGTTTTCGTCATCCCCCCAGACACACATGATTTTTTGCCCGTAGCAATGGAGGTCGACGAAATAGGTAATCTGGGGATAGGTGTCCAGGAGCCAGCGGATGTTTTGGGATTCGGCTTCCGAAAAAGGTGATGCCCCGTGGTAATTTCCCGAAGAAGGAGTCCATAAATAGCTGAAATCGATCGCCGGATTGAAATAGATATTCGTATCCCAGACAAAATCATAGTTGCGGTTGACATCAATCCCCACAGCTCCGGCGACCGGACGGCGGTTTTTCCGCCAATCGTGGCCGGATTGTGAATAGGCTTTCCCATCCGGATTCACATCCGGAAATAAAAACAAATCAAGGGTTTCAAGTACACGCCGGACATCCGCTGCTGCATACGTTTTTCCTTGAAACGTCAATCCAGTGTTGACGCTATAGGCGGCCAGCAGATTTTCCAGGAATGCGACCAGGATATCTGAGCTCCCCCATTCCCGGGCATGGGTCCCCCCGAGCATGAGAATTCCCTTGCGGTTGGCCAGGGAACCGGCCCTCAATAGGATTGCATGCGAGATGCGCCCCTCAAAAGTCGGATTAGGCAACGTAATCAATTGGCACCAGGCCGGATACAAGGCCACCGCAGATGCCAAGGATGATTCGATCTCGGTGACATTCAAATAGGGAGTGAAGGGCATGGGTACCTCCTGATTATTTCCGGTACCGGTCTGTCCCGGAGACGAAACGGGCGTTGGCGATGGTCATTTCATCTATATTCCCTATCACCTCCACCGGAAATTTCTTCTTCATCCCGTCCAGCATTTTCCCGGGAATCAACATATCAATGATGATATGATTGGCATCGATCCGGCGCAGGGATGGGCGGATGACTTCCGCCCCGCAGGCGAAAGCCGTGGCCCTGAGTGTCTCCAAATTTGTTCCCATTACTCGCACCCAAAGCTGATTTTGCTTGTCAATGCCATCCATATCGGATGAAATCTCAGTTTCCATTTTCTTTTTTCTCCATTCTCTTATCTCTCCCCCAAATTGAATTTTCCAACTCAGTTCAACATTCTGTGGGCAATTTGCCGCTAAGGATCATCTTTTCAATAATTTCTCTTCTCCTGAGGTAACAGGGAATGTTAATTTGAGCATTTAAAAAGCCTTCCAACATAAACACATTTTTACAGTCCATTTCCAAATATTTGGATCGAGGTATGGCGCATCAACGGGACATACCTCGTCGAGCTATATGAGTTTATCGACGTCCTATATCTCTTGCGCCATCACCGTGACCGAGATGGTCTTTAACTCCGCTGATCCATTGTTCTTCAGAATGACGTCGTAAAGCAACGGCGCGATGACGGGCACACTCATTACAAATCCGGTCCCATTGTAATTTGTTGGTACAGCATGTGAGAATTCCCTCTCCGATACCGAGTCCTCATACCACACTGTGCTGTCGGCAAGAAGCGCCCCGCAATGCGTACCCTTCAGCGGAGTTCCGAACAAAATTCTGACGTTGAGGCCGGCAACAGAACGTGCGTCTGCTCCTATGTGGAAGTGAAGTCTATCCCACTTGCTCACATCGAGACCGGGCATCAACCTTTTCTCTCCTCCAACAGGGATAGTTTTGTTCTGCATAAGTACTTTTTTAAATGCCATTTTATTTCTCCTTTGCATATTTTTTAAATCAATCCATCTGTTCCGTTCTTTTCGATTTCATCAGTTTGCAGTAGCGTCTTCCGTCTGCGCTTTAAAAAATATAAAAGATTCCTTTTTCCTGCAGTCTGTCCAGTGCGCGGTCACCTGACAAATTCGATCGCATGATTTTCCATCGCAAGCTGCCGCCGCTTGGGGATGCGGCGCTTCTTTAAAATGTCCATTTTCCATCTCAATTCAACTTTCCGCCGGCAATGCGCCGGCCGAAGGCTAGTGAACTGTTTGCTCTCTCTCGGGACGGTCTTTTTTCAGTTTGTAATAGAGGGTGCCGTCGAGGCTCTGAAAAACCTTGATGCGCCCTTTTTTCACAAGTTTTTTCAATGTGTGCGAAACCTTGGAGATGGCGACTTCCGCATTTTGCCGTTTCATCCAGAACTTGGTGATGCCCTCGATGGTGTCGGTAGCATCGGGATTCTGTTCGAGATAGGTGAGGATCATCTTTTCGATTGTTTCTCTTTTCCTGAATATCATTCGGACCTTCCCATGCAGTTATAGCAATTCGCATGCCAAGGAATTAAAAATGAAAAAGCCTTTGCTGGAGCGGGTTTTTAAAAGTGAATGGCTGGATGCGCAAGCCCGATAGTCACTTATTCATGACGCGGTTTTTTAGATTGGGGTGAAGATCCTTTTATTTTAAGGGCATCCGTCTTTTCAAGAGTTTCACTTTTTTGTGACCCGAGGAACGGCTGGCTGAAATGCAGGGGATTGACGGCATGTTTTTTCAGCAGGTTCCAGAGCGCCGTCCGGCTTTTGCCCGCCCTCTGGGCCGCGCTGGCCACGTTGCCCAGGCTCTCTTTCATGAGGTTGCGCAGGTACTTGATCTCGAAATGATCAACCATTTCTTTTTTCGCGGTTTTGAAAGCCAGGATCTCTTTTTTAGGCGCATGGGCCTGCAGATAGCAGCATTCAAGCATTTCCCTGCTGATCAGGGGCTCTTCAGCGATCACGATCAACTGCTGGACGACGTTTTCCAGTTCGCGGATATTGCCCGGCCAGCCGTAGTTGTTCAGGGATGTCATCGCCTTCTGGGTAAAGCGGATCCTGGGCTTGCCGTATTCGCGGCAATATTTTTTTACGAAATGGTCGGCAAGCAGGGCGATGTCCTCACTGCGTTCGCGGAGCGGCGGAATCTTGAGTTCGACGATGTTGAGCCGGTAATAGAGATCTTCCCGGAAGTTTTCAAGGCTGATCAGTTTTTCCAGGTCTTTGTTGGTGGCGGCGATGATCTTGATGTCGGCATGATAAGACTGCGCGTCGCCCAGGGGCTTGAATTCCTTTTCCTGGATCAGGCGCAGCAGCTTGACCTGGATGAAAGGGGAGATGGCGCTGATCTCGTCCAGGAACAGGGTGCCGTATTCGGCTTCACGGACCAGCCCTTTTTGGGAATACCTGGCGTCGGTGAAGGCGCCGCGGACATGGCCGAACAACTCATTTTCGAAGAGGTTCTCGGGGATGGCGCCGCAGTTGACCGGGATGAACGGCTTCCCTGAGCGCCTGCTTAAATAGTGGATGGCCCGGGCGGCCAGCTCCTTGCCCGTGCCGCTCTCACCGGTAATTAAAACATTGACGTCGCAGGCGGCGATTTTTATTATTTCATCGCTGATTTTTTGCACGGCCGGGCTCTGGCCGAGGATCTGGTCCAGGCCGACGGCCTGCACAATGGATTCTCTTATGATGTTTAATTCGTTAACTGCACTGCTAGAAACGGTTCCTTTTGATTGGACACACTTCTCGTGTTTTTTTAACAATTAAAATATAAAAACCCCCTATTTATTATCATATATAAAAGCAATTCTGTCCACAATAAGCACAAAATTCACCATAGTCCATAAGAACTTGTTCAATCCATGATCTTGAAGTCTATTTTTATCACAAAATTCCCCATAACTTGCCTGGCGCAATGGCTTTTTATCTCTTTTTAATAAAAAGGTGCGTGACAGAGGTTGCGCATCAGCAACTCGCGACCTGTCTGGCGGAGCTGTAGAAATTTTCCGGCTCCTGCGCTAGAATGAATGAGACCTAAAGGAGGCAAACATGTCCATGATCGGATTGGGACTTTTTCCATTCCTTACCTATTACCTGTACGTCGTGGTGCCCCTGGCGCCGCTGGTTTACCTGTTTATCAAGTGGCGCGCCTATCGCAATGAGCAAGCAACGGATCCCTGGTTGGGAGCGGCGGTCCTGCTGCAGTATTTCTGGACACTGGCCCTGCAGCTGGCACTGTTAGGGATGACCTTGACCCTGACCGGCCTGATCAAGGGGCGAAACGCCGAGGAGCTTAATCCCGGCCTGGGTCTGCTCACTGCCGGATTGATCGTCCTGCTCGTGGCCTTCTTTGCGCTGAAAAGGCTGCCGCGCTCGCCGCTGCGGTCGCAGTCCTGGAGGGTTTTCAACGCCCTCAACCTGCTGCTGTGCGGCCTGGTGGCGCTGGTCGCCCTGTGCGCAGCCGCCATTCTGCTCTTTGAAGGCAAAATTGCCGACCTGCGTCTGCCGCTGCCGGCCTTGGTCATCTTCGCTGCGGCCTGGTACTGGTTTTTGCACTTGCTGATCGGAAAAAACAAAAAAAGCGGCTAGGGAGCAGCGCTCCCCAAAAATCATGGGAATTAAAAAAATTAAAAAAATGTGGCTGAAACTGATTTGCTCCTGTCTTGCCGTCGTGTGGGTCAGCGGATCGTTCGCGGCCTGCCAGAAACAACATGCGCTCCAGGCAGACATGGTCCTGAAGAACGGTTCTATTTATACCGTGGACGGCCGGCAGCCATGGGCGCAGGCATTGGCCGTGCGGAACGGAAAATTCATATACGTGGGAACCGCATCCGGCGCCGAAAAATATATCGGACGCCGCACCAAAGTGGTCGATCTGGGCGGGAAGCTGGTCCTGCCCGGGTTCATCGACAGCCACTGCCAC